>JAEVZN010000431.1 GCA_023392205.1 Pseudomonadota bacterium | reverse complement strand
GATCTGCGCGATGCGGGCTTTCAGGTCCACCACGGGCTTCATCGGGTTGTGCTTGCCCGGCGTCGGATTGACGCCATACATCGCAGCACCTGGCCGCACCAGGTCGAGATGCGCCGATGGCGACAGGAAGATGCCGGACGAATTGGCGATCGACGCCGGAATGCCGCGAAACAGCGCACGGATATTGCGGAACGCCTGCATCTGCTGATCGTTGCGCGGGTTTTCCGGATATTGCGAGGCCACGAAATGGCTCATCAGCAATTCGACGCCGTGATCGGCCCTGTTAAGCCTTGGCGCTATGGCGGCCGCTTCTTCCACCGTGACGCCGAGACGGTTCATCCCGGTATCGACATGAAGCGCAAACCCGCCCGTCCAGCGATGGACTCCGGTGAAGGCGTCCCATTCGGCGAGTTCGGCGGTCGATCCGATGACCGGGCGCAGGTTGTGGGTGGCAAAAGTCTGGCCGCTGCCTGGCGCCAGGCCGTTGAGGATATAGATCGTGGCCTGCGGCGCGACCCTTCGCAGGCGCTTGCCTTCACCGAGATCGGCCACGAAGAAGGTCGTGCATCCGGCCTCAAGAAGCGCCGTGGCGATGGTTTCGAGGCCGCACCCATAGCCGTTGGCCTTTACCACACCCGCACATTCGGATGCGGCGGCGGTCGAGCGCAGGGTCTTCCAGTTCGCCTGGAGGGCCGTCAGATCGATCGTGAGGATGCCATTGGCTTCTTCCGGAACGGGCGCCGTGACGGACGCTTCCGGTGCCCTGGAGCCGGCGGATTGGTCGTTTGGCGGTGACACAGGCTGGGGGAACTGCGCGTTCATGGGTCAGGCTCTCCATAAGCCAGCAAAAGCCGGAACGCAAAGCCGGGCCGCACCCGCCTAGATACGGTCCGGCAATTGATGGTCGGGGGCGAGATCGCTGAAGCGGGTGACGCTGCCCTCGAATTGAAGCGGCACGGTGCCGGTCGGTCCGTGGCGCTGCTTGGCGATAATCACTTCGGCCTTGCCATGGACTGCGGCCATATCCGCCATCCACTTGGCGTGTTCTTCGGTATTCGGCCGCGGCTCCTTGTTCTGCAGGTAATATTCCTCGCGATAGACGAACAGCACCACGTCGGCATCCTGCTGGATCGACCCGGATTCGCGCAGGTCCGACAATTGCGGCCTCTTGTCATCGCGGCTTTCGACCTGACGCGACAATTGCGACAGCGCGACGATGGGCACGTTCAGCTCCTTGGCCAGCGCCTTCAGGCTGGTGGTGATCTCGGTGACTTCCTGCACGCGGTTTTCCTGTCCGCGTTTGCCGGAGCCCTGCAGCAACTGGATATAGTCGATCACGATCATGTCCAGGCCGCGCTGACGTTTCAGCCGCCGCGCACGCGCCACAAGCTGCGCGATCGACAGGCCGCCGGTTTCGTCGACATAGAATTTCATGTTCTGCAATTCGAGCGATACATCCCGGATTACTTCGAAATCTGCTTCGCTGATGCCGCCGCGCCGGATGGTGCTCGATGGAATGCCGGTGCGCTCCGCGATGATACGAGGGCCGAGCTGCTCGGCCGACATTTCCAGCGAGAAGAAGGCGACGATGCCGCCATTCACCGTGGAGATATGGCCATCGGGGCGAACTTCGCCCTCCCACGCCTTGGCGATGTTGTAGGCAATGTTTGTGGCCAGCGCGGTCTTGCCCATGCCGGGACGGCCCGCGACGATGATCAGATCGGAGGATTGCAGGCCGCCCATCTTGTTGTCGAGATCGTTCAGGCCGGTGGCGATGCCGGACAGGCGGCCGTCTCGCTGATAGGCCTTGGCGGCGAGATCGACCGCGGTGGTCAAGGCCTGCGAGAAGGGCTGGAAGCCGCCCTCATAGCGGCCGCTTTCCGCGACTTCATAAAGCCTGCGCTCGGCTTCCTCGATCTGCTTGGCCGGCGCGAAATCGACCGGGGCCTCATAGGCCTCGTTGACCATTTCCTCGCCGATGACAATCAGTGCGCGCCGCACCGACAAGTCGTAAATGGTGCGGCCGTAATCCTGCGCATTGATCACGGTAGTGGCTTCCGCCGCGAGCCGCGCCAGATACTGACTGACCGTCAGGCCGCCGATATCGGCGTCCGCAGGCAGGAAGGTCTTCAGCGTAACCGGGCTTGCGACTTTGCCCGCGCGCACGAGCTGAGAACTCAGCTCGTAGATTTTCTGATGCACCGGTTCGAAGAAATGCCGCGCCTCGAGAAAGTCGGAGACGCGATACATCGCCTCGTTGTTGACAAGGATCGCGCCAAGGAGTGCCTGCTCGGCCTCGATATTGTGCGGGGCAGCGCGATAGAGAGGTGTGTTGTCCGCGGCGATCTTTCGCGCGGTCGATTCAAGTGGCGCCATCGTTCAAGATTTATCGTTCAAGCAGGGGTTGTTGTGAGTCAGTCTTTTTTTCGGGCCTAGGTGTTCCAAACGCGGTGAACACACACTCTTGAACGCATTACGCACATGAATATCCGCGCACATGATATTCGCGGACGCGATCCGTTACGCAGCGGATCATCCTCGCACACGCGCTTTCGTACACGCACTTGTAGCACACGGCACTACGCGACTTGCATCCGCGACGACGCATCACCTCCGGAAAACACTGCACCGCGGACGTCCGTGCTCTAGCACCGCTTCCGGCTTGCGTCGCGGGCAATTTCGGATGTCCCCATAACTCAAAGCCGGAAAACAAATTTTGGAAATTGCTTGACGCGGTGGCGGGAAACCAGCAGCCGCGCGCTACTCGCCGGCCATGCGCAAGGGCGGCAGGGTTGCGCGCTCTTTCGTGCGCAGCCGCGTTTCCTCGCGCACGATATAGTCGCGCGTGAGCGGAACCGTGTCGATCCGCCTCGCGACCTGGATCTGGAACACCATCAGCCCCTGATGCCGGAACGCCATTTCCGACGCCGCAAGATAAAATTCCCACATGCGTACGAAGCGGTCGTCATAGAGGCGGCGGATTTCTTCGGCGCGGGCGAGAAAGCGGGTGCGCCAATGTTCCAGCGTCTGCGCATAATGCAGCCGCAGGATTTCGACATCGGTGACAATCAGTCCGGCCCGCTCAATGGCCGGTAACACTTCGGACAAAGCAGGGATGTAACCGCCGGGGAAGATGTACTTGTCGATCCAGGGATTGGTGTAGCTCGGCCCCTCCGAGCGGCCGATGGAATGCAGCACCATCACGCCGTCGTCAGCCAGCAGCCGCGCGCATCGATCGAAAAAGGCGCGGTAATGGTTCACGCCGACATGCTCGAACATGCCCACCGAGACGATCCGGTCGAATGTCTCGGTGAGATCGCGGTAATCCTGTAGCCGGAAATCGACCCGGCCTGCGAAGTGACCTTCGGCGGCTCGACCGCGGGCAAGCTTCAATTGCTCTTCCGACAAGGTGACGCCGGTCACCTGTGCCGCACAGAATTCGGCCAGATAAAGCCCGAGCCCGCCCCAGCCGCAGCCGATATCCAGGACGCTCTGACCGGGCTCCGTCAGCAGCTTGGCGGCCAGATGCCGCTTCTTCGCAAGTTGGGCGTCATCGAGAGACTGGTCCGGCTGCTCGAAATAGGCGCAGCTATATTGCCGGTCCGCATCCAGGAACATGCTGTAGAGATGGGCGTCCAGGTCGTAGTGATGGGCGACGTTCCGGCGGGCGCGCTGGCGGTGATTATATTGGTCGATACGCCGGCGCCCGTAGCGCCACATGCCTTGCGGCCGGGCAAGAAAGGGGGGCTTGTCAGCCCGCTCCTGCGAGACGAGCAGCGACAGCAGGTCGGCGATCGAGCCCTGTTCAAGACAAATGTCCCCGTTCATATAGGCTTCGCCAAGCCGCAATTCGGGGTTGATCAGTAGCTTGGCGAGCGTCCGGCCATTGGCCAGCCGCATGGCGACTGGCGTTCCGGTTCCGTCGCCAAATGAGTAACTGTGGCCGGCGGCCGTTGTGACGCGCAGGTCCCCGCGGCGCAAATAGCGTTTCAGCCCAATCTGAAGCAACCGTTCCATCGGCCGCCTCCATGTCTGCCGATGCCGTCCTTCCGAGCGGCCCCCACCAAACTGAACGTGATTACACCAAAGTCTGGCGAAACCGGCAACGCGATGCTAGGCATCCGCACCGTCTCGCGCGCTTCGAAAATGAGCCACATTCGCAGGTTACGCGCTGGTGTGCGGGGTTCGGGTCCGTTCTGCGTTTTCCAGATGGCGTTGGGCGCCCGGGTTCGGGGCAGGAGAGGTCTTTTGCGGCAATTTTGTTACGCCTTGCAGCGGGTTCTGCCGGGGCC
>JAEVZN010000475.1 GCA_023392205.1 Pseudomonadota bacterium | reverse complement strand
GCCATATCTTCTGACGCCGCTCTACCTTGTCGTCCGGCCGGTCTCCACCCCGATGATCTGGCGCTATCTGACGTTTCAGCCGGTGACGCGCAGCTGGATGCCGCTCGACCGGATCGCCCCGGCTTTGCCGCGCACTGTCATCGCATCTGAAGACGCACGCTTCTGTGCCCATAATGGGGTGGATTGGCGGACCTTGAGGGAATTGCTGCATGAGATGGAAGATCTCGACGGATTGCGCGGGGGCTCGACCATCAGCCAGCAGACGGCGAAGAACCTGTTCCTCTGGTCCGGGCGATCCTACCTGCGCAAGGCACTGGAACTGCCATTGGCCATGTGGCTCGATGTTGTGCTGGGCAAGCAGCGGGTGATGGAGATTTACCTCAATATCGCCCAATGGGGTCCGTCGGGCGAATTTGGCGCGGATGCGGGCAGCCGCCGCGCGTTCGGCAAGCCGGCCAGCGCCCTGCCCGGGCGGGAGGCGGCCCTGCTGGCCGCCATGCTGCCTAATCCGCGCGTGCGGGATGCGCGCCGGCCGGGGCCCGCGGTCCGGCGTCTCGGCGGGATCTACCTCGCCCGCGCCAATTCGCGGGAACTGGATTCCGGCTGTGTGCGGGTCCCCCGCACCGATAGGCCCTAGCGCTGGCGGGCGCCTTCCTCTATAAGGCCGCCAAATCCCATGATGCCCGTCCGGCCGCAGGCCGGATTGTCTTTTTCAGGAGTTCCAGCAATGGCCGTTCCGAAACGAAAAACCTCGCCGTCGCGGCGCGGGATGCGCCGGTCTGCCGACGCCCTCAAGCAGCCGACCTATATCGAGGACAAGGATTCCGGTGAATTGCGCCGCCCGCATCATCTTGATCTGAAAACCGGCATGTACAAGGGCCGCCAGATCCTCAAGGTGAAGTCCGCAGAGGCCTGACCGGCAGCGTATAGCAGGGTCCGGAGACGCAACGATGTATCTCGTCGGCTTTCCGCTCCTGCTGATCCCGCTCGTCCTCTACAACATCATCGCGTTCCTGTTCGGCATGGGATTCGGCGACACGCTGTTTTCCATCCCGATGATGTCGGGCGCCGAACTCGGCGTCACGACCAGCGATCTGCTGCTGATCCTGTCGATCTTCCTTCTCTTCGTCGAGATTCTGAAGGCCACGCGTTTCGGCGTGAAATCGATCGTCGATCACATTCTTTCCTTCGTGGTGTTCGTCGTCGCGCTGGGAGAATTCCTGCTCGTTCCGCAGGCCGCCACATCCACATTCCTGCTGCTCCTGGTGATCTGCGTCGTCGATGTCGTCGGCGGATTTTCCATTTCGATCCGTGCAGCCGCACGCGACTTCTCGATCGAGGGCGGCCATCCTCCGTTGGCTCGCTGATACCCGCTCGATTGCGCTGAGGTTTTCAGAACATGACTCGCGACTTTCATGCGCCCGGTCGCTCGCAGGTCTATGCCTGCAACGGCATGGCTGCGACCTCGCATCCAATGGCCTCGCTTGCGGCCGTCGAGACATTGCGCGCCGGCGGCAATGCGGCCGATGCCGCCGTGGCCGCGGTTGCGATGCTGGGCGTTCTGGAACCGCATATGACCGGCATCGGCGGCGATTGTTTCTGCCTCGTCTCCAAACCCGGCGAACCGGTCTGGGGATATAACGGGACCGGTCGCGCGGCTGCTGCGATGCAGCCCGAACGCCTTGTCGCCGAGGGCATGACCGCGATTGCGATCGAGTCGCCGCATGCGGTCACGGTGCCGGGCGCCGTCGAGGCCTGGGAGAATATTCTGGCGCGGCATGGCCGTTTCGGGCTCGACAAGGCGCTGGAGCCTGCCATTGCCGCCGCGCAGCGTGGCGTTCCGGTTTCCCCGCGTGTCGCGATGGATTGGTCTGTTGCGGTCGAAAAGTTGCGCGCCCGTCCGAACAGCGCCGCGCTGTTTCTGCACGATGGTAAAGCGCCTTCCGTCGGCGACGTGGTGCGCTTTCCTGCTTTGGCCGAGACTTTGAAAAAAATCGCGGCGGAAGGCGCGCGCGCCTTTTATGAGGGTGAGCTTGCCGAGGATTCGATTGCGACACTCAGTGAGGTCGGCAGCTTCCTGACGGCGGACGACTTCGCGAAGCATCGCGGCGATGAGGCGATCCCGATTTCCACGACCTATCGGGGTCTGGAAGTGGTCGAAATTCCGCCGAACGGGCAGGGCCTGGCTGCGCTTGTGCTTCTGAACATTCTCGAAAATTTCGATCTGTCGGCGCTCGACCCCACCGGCGCTGCCCGGCAACATCTCGCGATCGAAGCCGGCCGGCTCGCCTATGCGGTTCGCAACACGCACATTGCCGATCCGTCCTTCATGGTTCAGCCGGTGCCCTCGCTGCTGGATCGTGGCTTCGCCACCGATCTTGCAGACATGATCGATCGCACACGGCGTTCGAATTTTCCTGCGGCTCCGGCCCCGCGCGGCAATACCGTTCTGGTCTGCGTCGTTGATCGCGATCGCAACGCGGTGACCCTGATCAACTCGCTGTTCTCCGGCTTCGGGTCGGGCATTGCGTCCGCCAAAACCGGGATCATGTTTCAGAAGCGCGGCTCGGGCTTCAATCTGCAGTCAGGTCACCCCAATTGCATCGGCCCCTCGAAGCGGCCGCTGCATACGATCATTCCTGCGATGACATTGCTTAACGGCCGTACCGACATGGCGTTCGGTGTGATGGGCGGTGCGTATCAGGCCATGGGTCACGCCTATTTCATCTCAAATGTCATGGATTTCGGTCTGGATCTGCAGGCCGCGATCGATCTGCCGCGCGTGTTTTTCGAGGGTGAAGAGGTGATCGTCGAGAACGGCTTCGATGAGTCCGTGATGCAGGATCTGCGCACGCTCGGACATCAGCCCGTGCGCCGGCCGTTGCCGCAGGGCGGCGGGCAGGCCATCCGCATCGATTGGGATCGCGGCGTTCTTATCGGCGCATCCGACCCGCGCAAGGATGGCTGTGCGCTCGGCTATTGAGCGGCGTCCTCAGATCTTTTTCGACATATTGCGGCCGGTCCGGATGGCCGGCGGCCTGGCGGCCTTGCGATAGGTCGCATTGGCTTCGCCCGGTTCCGCCCGGCGCTTCTCGCGGGTCTGCGGATCCTTGAATTTGGTCGCGAACATATGCGCCAGAAACAACGCCCCGGTCAGCCGTGACGGGCCGGGCTTCGGCTTCTCCTCGTCCGCAGGCGCAGGATGGAGCGGGACAAGATCGCGGACGGGTGCTCCAGCCGGTGCGGAATCCCGCTCCGGGCTCGCACCGTCGCCCGGTTGTCCGATTTGAGGCGCTTTTTCGGGGAACATGCGCACTCCTGTGCCGGATCGGGACGATCCCGTCTCCTAAGATCCGTGTATCGCAAGGCGCATGCCTGACGGTAAGTTCCGTCGCTCGCCGGAACTTTGATTATTTTCGGATAATGAAATCCCTAGAAGTGCCCACTTTGAATTTCCCGTTTTTTTAGAGTCTGTGTGCAGTTTCGCTTATGGGTTACTCGCCGCATGTCGCAGGGAGGCGGATCGGCATTTTCGAGGGCTGCGTTGACTCGACCGACCACCAATCCAGGCACCGCAAGGGCGGACCGGAGCCAAGGCTCGCGTGCAAACGGGCCGCTCGCCACCAAGCCCGATTGCCTGCCGATTCTGCGATCGGCGGGGGAGGCGGCTTACGAGTGGGACATCGCGACCGACCAGCTTCTCTGGACCGATAATGCGGCGGCATTGCTCGGCATCCGTGACAGCAAAGCCATCGCATCCGGCCGTAATTTCGCGAGCCTGCTCGATCCCGGTAACGCGCAAACGCGGTTCGATGCCGTGCTGCATAGCGTCGAATCCGATCCCGGTACGGGTGTGCCCTATCAGTTGCAATATGCGGTTCGCATCGGTGCGCGCGCACCCAAGCTCTGGATCGAGGATACCGGACGCTGGTTCGCGGATGCGGACGGCAAACCGGCACGGGCTCACGGGCTGATCCGCATCATCACAGACCGCTATGAACGCGAGCAGCAGCTGGCCTATCTGTCTCGCTTCGATGCGCTGACGGGCGAAATCAACCGCTGGCATCTGACCGAAGAACTGGAGCAGGCGATCCAGGAAGCGATCCGTGCCGATTCGGCATGCAGCTTTCTGGTGGCCTCCGTCGACAATCTGGGGCGCATCAACGAGGCCTATGGCTACGACATCGCGGATGAGGTGATCGGGTGTGTCGCCAAGCGCCTGCGCCGCCGTATGCGGGCCGTCGACAGTCTCGGCCGGTTTTCTGGAAACAAGTTCGGCATCATCCTGCGTGATTGCAGCGCCGATGAAATTGCCACTGCGGCCGAGCGGTTCCTTGCCTGCGTCACTGACGATGTCGTCGTTACTCGCGCAGGTCCGGTGGCGGTCAGCATCACCATCGGTGGGGTCGTCGCGCCGCGCTATGCCGGAAATGTGCATGAAGTTCTGACGCGCGCACAGGAAGCGCTCGACCGCGCCAAGGAGCGGCGTCCGGGCTCTTTCATGGCGTTCATGCCGAATATCGAGCGCGATGCAATGCGGGATTCCAATATCCGCGCGACCGACATGATCGTGAAGGCGCTCAACGAGCGCCGTATTCAGCTCGCATTCGAGCCGGTCGCGGATACCCAGACACGTCAGATCGCATTCTATGAATGCCTGCTGCGTATTCGCAGGCCGGACGGGACGCTCATTCCGGCCAGTGAAATCATTCCGGTTGCCGAACGGCTCGGCCTCGTCCGTCTTCTCGACCAGCGCGTTCTTGAGCTTGTCATCGACGACATGGCCGCGCATCCCGATCTCAGGACAAGTCTCAATGTTTCTGCATCCTCGACAAGCGACCCGGAATGGTGGTTGCGACTTGAAGCCTTGCTCCTGCGACATTGCGATGTCGCGCCGCGGCTGATCGTTGAAATCACCGAGACCACGGCCATTCACGATATCGACAATGCACGGTGCTTCGTCTCGCGTGTGAAGGACCTCGGCGCAAGAATCGCCATCGACGATTTCGGGGCCGGCTATACGTCGTTCCGGAATCTGCGAAAGCTCGGCGTCGACATGATCAAGATAGATGGCGCCTTCGTGCAGAACCTGGCGCGGTCCGAGGACGATCGGACTTTCGTGCGAACGATGCTCGATCTTGCGCGCGGACTGAAACTGGAAACGGTTGCCGAGTGGGTGCAGGACGAGCAATCCGCGGCAATTCTGGAGGCCTGGGGCTGCGATTATCTTCAGGGCGAACTGATCGGACG
>JAEVZN010000440.1 GCA_023392205.1 Pseudomonadota bacterium | reverse complement strand
CCCGAGACGCGCAGGCAGGTCTGCGCGTCTCGGCCTCCCGCGCAAGGGGGGAGGTGAAGACGGAGCGTGCCACATCGCAATCACTTGCCCATGAACTCTGCGAGCGTCTTCACCGTTAGCCGGTTGGCTTCCTCGTCGCCGACGGTCATGCGCAGGGCATTCGGCAGCTTGTAGGCGCGCACCGCGCGCATCACCACGCCGCGCGACGTGAGCAGCGCATCGGCCTCGGCCGCGGTCTTGCCGGGCGTTTCCGGGAAATGCAGCAGAATGAATTTGCCGACGCTCGGCGTCACCGTGATGCCGAGCTTTTCCAGTTCGGCGGTCAGCCAGGGCAGCCACTTTTCATTATGCGCGCGCGCCTCGTCGAGATGTGCGCTGTCATTGATGGAGGCGATGCCGGCGGCAATGGCCGGCGCGCTGACATTGAACGGTCCGCGGATGCGATTGAGCGCGTCGACGATGTGGGCCGGACCATAGATCCAGCCGAGCCGCAGCGCAGCCAGTCCATGAATCTTCGAGAAGGTGCGCAGCATCACGACATTCTCCGATGTCGCGACCAGTTCGATCCCCGCTTCGTAATCGTTGCGGCGGACATATTCGGCATAGGCCGCATCCAGCACCAGCAGCACATGCGGCGGCAGACCCGCATGCAGGCGCTTCACCTCGTCGAAGGGGATGTAGGTGCCGGTCGGATTGTTCGGATTGGCAAGGAAGACCATCTTGGTCTTCGGCGTGACCGCAGCCAGGATGGAATCCACATCGGCAGTAAAGTTCTTCTCTGCCGCCACCACGGGCTTTGCACCCGCGCCGAGCGTGGCGATCGGATACATGAGAAAGCCGTGCGTGGTGTGGATCGCCTCGTCGCCATCCTGCAGATAGCCGCGTGCCAGCAGATTGATCAGGTCGTCCGAGCCCGCCCCGCAGATGATGCGCGACGGATCGAGGCCCATCGCGTGGCCGATGGCCTCGCGCAAGGCGGTGGCGGCGCCGTCCGGATAATCCTGCAATTCATGCGCGACCGAGCTGTAGGCCGCGATGGCCTTCGGGCTGGCGCCGAGCGGGCTTTCGTTCGAGGACAGTTTGAAAATCTTCGCAACACCCGGCGCCGTGCTCTTGCCCGGCACATAGGCTGCGATATCGAGCACGCCGGGGCGCGGTTGCGGGCGTGTGGGAGCCGTCATGTCATTCCTCGATGCTTCTGTTCGCCTAGCGCTTCAGTTCGGCGAGGGTATAGCGGGTCGCGTGGTTGCCGACGAGGGCCGACGAGCGCACCGACGCGCCGGCCTTGATCAGGGCGTCGGTGATGGCCGCCACTTGCTGGCCCTGCGGGACGGAGATCAGCAGGGCCGCGCCGTCAAACGCGCCGTCCGGCTCGGCGATCACTTCGGCCAGCGGCGCGAGGGTGCGGGCCGCGGCGGCGCTCCAGCCCGACACGCGCAGGCTGTGCATCTCGACCTCGGCGGCGGCCGCATCCGTCACCGGATGGGCGATGGCAAAGACCGGCAGCGAGGCCGGATGATCGGGCCGCTCGACGAAGGGCAGGCGGGCGATGATTTTCGGTGCTGCCGGGTCCTCCAGCGCGCCCCACCAGGGTCCGGCGCTGGCCACGGATACGGCCGGCACCAGCGCCAGATCGCCCTTGGACCTGGCCACCGCCGCAATGGCGCCGGCGGCGCCCATATGCGCGATGAAGGGAACCGTGAAGCCGAAATGGAAGCGGGCGCTGTCGCGCATCGCCGCTTCGCCCACCGTAAGATCGGCATGCACGGAATAGGGGGCCTGCACATGCGTGAATGTGGCGATGATGACCCGCCAGATGCTCTCCACGGTATCGAGCGGCAGGATCCCGCGATGGCGTGTCACGAGTTTGCGCATCATGGCTGCTTCGCGCGCGGGGCGGAAGGCCGAGCCGGATTCCTGCGTGCCCTTGACGGCGATGAGATTGGCGATGATCTCGCTGCGCTCGATCAGAAGGCCGTGCATCTGCGCATCGATGCGGTCGATCTCATTGCGCAGATCGGCAAGCGAAAGGGCCGTTTTGGTCGTGTTTTCGGACATGACAGGCTCGGTGGCGATGGGCGCATTGATAGGTGGGCAGGCCCGGTAAATCAAAGAAAACGTTGACTCCGAACCTGTTAGGACTACCTAAAACGGTCCGGCCCCGGCCGGAGACCTGCCGGGTATAGGTAATGACCGAAGCCGATCTGCAACCGACGCCTGCGACGCGCGACGCCGATGCGCCCCGCGATACGCTGGTCGTGCGTTTCGACGCCGACCGGCCGCTGCAGCTCGATTCCGGCATCGCCCTGTCGCCCTTCCAGATCGCCTACAAGACCTATGGCCAGCTCAATGCGAACCGCAGCAATGCGGTGCTGATCTGCCATGCCCTGACCGGCGATCAGCATGTCGCGAGCGTGCATCCGGTCACCGGCAAGAACGGCTGGTGGGAGACCATGGTCGGTCCCGGCAAGCCGATCGATACCGAACGCTATTTCGTGATCTGCGCGAATGTCATGGGCGGCTGCATGGGTTCTTCCGGGCCTGCGTCGACCGATCCGGCGACCGGCCAGCCTTATGGCCTTTCTTTCCCGGTCATCACCATCCGCGACATGGTGCGCGCGCAGGCCATGTTGATCGATCATCTTGGCATCGACACGCTGTTTGCCGTGGCCGGCGGATCGATGGGCGGCATGCAGGTGCTGCAATGGGCGGAAAGCTTTCCCGAGCGCGTCTTCTGCGCGCTGCCGATCGCCTGCGCCACCCGCCATTCGGCGCAGAATATCGCCTTTCACGAAGTGGGCCGCCAGGCGGTCATGGCCGATCCGGAATGGCGCAGCGGGCGCTATCTGCTGGACGGGACGAACCCGCGCCGCGGGCTCGCGGTGGCGCGCATGGGCGCGCATATCACCTATCT
>JAEVZN010000392.1 GCA_023392205.1 Pseudomonadota bacterium | reverse complement strand
CTCACGGAACGTGCGCGCGCAGGTGATCCAGCAGACCGCGCGCGTCGTTGTCCCGTTCCCCGCCGGCGGCAGCACCGATGCTCTCGCACGCCTCATGGCCGACAAGCTGAAAGGCACCTATGCGCCGTCGACCATTGTCGAGAACCGTGTCGGCGGTGCAGGCCGGATTGCGGTGATGCATGTCAAGGATGCGGAGGCCGATGGCAGCGTGATGCTGTTCACGCCGGATTTCCTGATGACGGTTTATCCGCACAGCTTCCGCGCCCTGAACTACGATCCGGTGAAGGACTTCACGCCAGTTGCCAGCATCGCCAGGTCGGCTTTGTGTCTCAGCGTCGGTCCGGCTGTGCCGGCCGAGGTGAAGACGCTCAAGGACTTCCTGCAATGGTGCAAGGACAATCCGAAATCCGCGACCCATGCCACGACGGCCGCGGGCGGCACCCCGCATTTTGCCGGCCTGATGCTGTCGCAGGAATCGAAAGTCCCGATGACGCCGGTGCATTACAAGGGCGGCGCACCGGCCCTGCAGGACCTGATCGGCGGACATGTCTCGTCGAGTGTCAATCCGGTGGCCGAGGTGCTGCCTTTTGCCAAGGCCGGCAATGTCCGCGCGCTGGCGGTGACCAGCGCCAATCGCTCGACATTCCTGCCCGACGTGCCGACCATGAAGGAGCAGGGCTACGACATCGTGATCGAGGCGTGGCTCGGCGCTCTGGTGCCGTCCAAGACGCCGGCGGATGTGGTGGCGAAGCTCAATGCGACGATCAGCGAAGCGTTCCGCGCTCCCGATGTCGTGCAGAGGCTCGCCGCGCTGGGCAACGAGCCGGATTCCAAGACGCCGGCGGAATTCGCGGCTGTCATGAAGGCAGATATCGAGCGCTGGGGACCGGTGGTGAAGGCCTCCGGCTTCGTGGCAGACTAGTTTCAGCGATATCGGTGCGCGATACGCGCCGATATCCGCGTGTGGATTGTTGAGTGACATGAACTGGATTTCCAACGTTGTCCGTCCAAAGATCCGCTCCTTCCTGAAGCGGGAAACGCCGGAGAATCTCTGGATCAAATGTCCGGAGACCGGACAACTCGTATTCTTCAAGGATGTCGAGGCGAACCTGTTCGTCATTCCGGGTTCGGAATATCACATGCGTATGGGCGCCAGCGCCCGCCTGAAATCGATGTTTGACGGCGAGACGTGGCTCGATGTCGGCGTGCCCGAAGTGCCCATCGATCCGCTCAGGTTTCGCGACCAGCGAAAGTATGCGGACCGGCTCAAGGATGCACGCACCAAGACCGGCATGAACGACGCCATCAAGCTCGGCTTCGGCCGGCTTGACGGTCTGCCGGTGGTGATTGGTGTCCAGGACTTTGATTTCATGGGCGGCTCGCTCGGCATGGCGGCGGGCGAGGCTGTGGTGAAGGGACTTGAAACCGCCGCCGAACGCGGGACGCCCTTCATCATGTTTGCGGCATCGGGCGGCGCACGCATGCAGGAGGGCATCCTCTCGCTGATGCAGATGCCGCGCACAACGGTCGCGGTGCAGATCCTGCGTGAGGCGAAGAAGCCCTATATCGTTGTGCAGACCAATCCGACCACCGGCGGCGTCACCGCCTCCTATGCCATGCTGGGCGATGTGCATATCGCCGAACCCGGCGCGCTGATCGGTTTTGCCGGACCTCGTGTGATCGAGCAGACCATCCGCGAAAAGCTGCCGCCGGGCTTCCAGCGTGCGGAATATCTCAAGGAACACGGCATGGTGGACATGGTGGTCCACCGTCATGAATTGCGCGCGACTCTCGCCCGCATCTGCCGGCTTCTGACCAAGGCTGCTCCGGTTGCGGCGCCGGCCACGCCGCCGGTCGTGCAGGAGGTCGCGGAAGTGGCGGAGGCCGACGCTTAGGGCTCAGGGCTTTTCGATGACGTCGCTGCTGCGCCAAGAGCGGTTTCGCGCCGGCCTGCGGTTTGTGATAGCCATCGTCCCATGACTGCGCTCGATGCCACGCTCAAACGTCTGCTGGCACTGCATCCGAAACTGATCGATCTGTCGCTCGACCGCATGTGGCGGCTGTTGGCGCAACTCGATCATCCGGAGCGCAAGCTGCCGCCCGTGATTCATGTCGCCGGGACCAACGGCAAGGGATCGACCGCAGCCTTCATGCGCGCGATGCTGGAGGCCGCGGGTCACGACGTGCATGTCTACACGTCGCCACATCTGGTGCGCTTCAACGAACGCTTCAGGCTCGCCGCGGAGGGCGGCGGCATTCTGGTCGGCGACGAGGAATTGCGGGCGACCGTCGAGGAATGCGAGCGCGCAAACGGTGGCGAACCGATTACAGTGTTCGAAATCACCACGGCGGCGGGGCTGCTGCTTTTCTCGCGCCACCCCGCCGATGTGCTGCTTCTCGAAGTGGGCCTTGGCGGCCGCCTCGACGCCACCAATGTGGTGGATGCGCCTTTACTGAGTGTGATTACCCCGGTCTCGCTCGATCATGCCGACTTTCTCGGCGATACGATCGAAAGTGTCGCGACCGAAAAGGCGGGAATTCTGAAACGCGGCGTGCGCGCGGTGATCGGGCCGCAATTACCCGACGCGCTGAAGGTCATCGAGCGAGTCGCGGAGCGGGTGCGCGCGCCGCTTCTAGTGTCGGGCGAACACTGGAACGCCAGCGAGGAGCATCGCCGGCTGGTTTACCAGGACGATGACGGACTTCTTGACCTTCCGGCGCCGAAGCTGCCGGGCCGCCATCAATTCGTAAATGCCGGCGTAGCCATTGCAGCCTTGCGGGCGTCCGGCCTGAAGCTGCCGCCGCAGGCCTACGAGACGGGATTGCTGCGCGCGGACTGGCCCGCGCGCCTGCAACGCTTGACGCAAGGCCGCCTTGTCGCAGGCGCGTCTGCGGACAGCGAATTGTGGCTTGACGGCGGTCACAATCCCGACGGGGGGCGCGCAGTCGCCGCCTCTCTGGCCGATCTCGAGGAGCGCGCGCCAAAGCCTCTGGTGATGATCGTCGGAATGCTCGGCACCAAGGATTTCGAGGGCTATCTCCGCTATTTCAGCGGTCTGGCGCTGCGCCTGTATGCCGTGCCGGTGCCCGATGCCGAGCGCAGCGTATCTCCGGTTGTGATTGCCGAAGCTGCAGACCGGATCGGCATTCCTGCGGAAAGCACGGAAAATGTGGAGACCGCGCTCGCATCGATCCGCGCACTGTCGCTTGAGGCGTCGCCACGCATTCTGATAGGCGGGTCGCTCTACCTTGCCGGCGATGTCTTGAGGCGCAACGGCACGCCGCCCATGTAACCGAAAATGTGAATGGCCGGAACGAGCCCGGCCATGTCGCGTGTGAGGACAGCTTCCGATCGACGCAGAGGATCAGACCGCTGCGTTGATCCATTGTTCGAGCTTTGCCTTCGGCGCAGCGCCGACCTGCCGGGAAGCCAGTTCGCCATCCTTGAAAATCATAAGGGTCGGGATCGACATGATCCCGTATTTTGACGCGACGCCCGGATTCTCGTCGACA
>JAEVZN010000290.1 GCA_023392205.1 Pseudomonadota bacterium | reverse complement strand
CATTGACCTGCGTGGACACCGCATTGGTGCCCCAGATCACCACCAGATCGGACTTCGCCATCTCGCGCGGATCGGCACCGGCAAGTTTGCCGGTGCCCGCGATATATCCGGTCCAGGCCGGATTGATGCAGATGGTGGAGAAGAAGCCGGAATATTTCCTGGCATGGCGCAGACGCTCGATGCCATCCCGCATGACGAGGCCCATCGTGCCGGCATAGAAATACGGCCAGACGCTTTCCGCCCCATGGCGGGTCTCGGCCGTCAGAAAATTCTCGGCAACGATATCGAGCGCGTCATCCCACGAGACCGGTGCAAATTGTCCACTCCCCTTCGGCCCGATGCGCCGGAGCGGCTGCGTCAGCCGGTCGGGATGATGGATGCGCTCTGCATAGCGGGCGACCTTCGCGCAGATGACGCCGGCCGTATAGGCATTGGCATCGGCGCCGCGCACCCGGCCGATACGGGCATCGCCATAAACCTCGACCTCCAGAGCGCAGGTCGAGGGGCAATCATGCGGACAGACCGATGCGCGGATCGCCGGGTCTGTCTCCGGAAACGGGCGGACAATCTCGTTCATGCCGCCCTCTTTCTTGTGTCCAGAAATCGCCTGCGGCTCAGGCGCGCGATGCGCCCAAGCCTGCAACGAAACAGGTCAGCCGACAATCTCGTTGCCGGAGAAAAACTGTGCGATCTCCTGCGCCGCCGTCTCGACAGCGTCGGAGCCGTGCACGGAATTCTCGCCGACCGACTTGGCAAACAGCTTGCGGATGGTGCCGTCGGCGGCCTTGGCCGGATCGGTGGCGCCCATGATTTCGCGATATTTGGCGATGGCATTCTCGCCTTCCAGAACCTGCACCACGACCGGGGCGGAGGTCATGAATTCCACCAGCTCGCCGAAAAAGGGCCGCTCCCGATGCACGCCGTAGAAAGTCTCGGCCTGCGCCTGCGTCATATGAATGCGCTTTTGCGCGATGATCCGCAGGCCCGCCTTCTCGATCACGGCGTTGATCGCGCCCGTGAGATTGCGCGCGGTCGCGTCCGGCTTGAGAATCGAAAAGGTACGCTCGATGGCCATGAGAAGTCCTCGACAGTCGAAAGTAGGATGAAAAAGCGGTGATGCGCGCGGCTTATACCGGCGCCCCGATGCCCCCGCAAGCCGCCGCTGCCGGTCCTGGGGCGCGCTTCGGCAATAGTCCACGGACCGGTGAACCTGGACTGGCCCTGCGACATCTTAGTCATGGGGGCTGCATTGCAGAATTTTAATCGAACGAGCTCCGGCAGACCGGCGACAGACGGTCAGTGGGTGCAATACCGCGCCCGGCTCAACAGGAGACCAGACATGATCCGCAATATCGCTCTCGCTCTCGCCGCCGTCGTCGCCATCGGCGGCGCGTCGCTCGCCACCTCGTCCGACGCCGAAGCCGGCTGGAAGGGCGGCAAGCGCTGGCACGGCCACCACAAGCATTGGGGCTACACCCGTTACCACCACCGCCCGGCCTATTACGGTGGTTGCTGGCGCAAGGTATGGGTCCACACCTATCACGGCCGCATCCTGCGCACCGTCAATGTGTGCCGCTGATCGCAAGACGCTTCAATCGTGCCGGATACAGAGCGCCCCGGTCTCATCGAAGACCGGGGCCTCGCTGTTTTCGCCCGCGTCCAGTTGCGGCGAACATGGACATCGCGCGGCAAGTTCCCGCGAATCGCTTTATGATCACCGCTCGGGATATTCTTCCGGCGGGATCGACCGATGCCTGACGCGACGTTTGACTCAACAATGTCGTTGATTGCGTTGCCGTTATTGACGGTCCCTTATTGATCCCCCCGCCATCATCCATCCTTCCGGTCTCAGCTCTCTGGGAGACCGTCGCCTTTCTCTTGCCGATCTACCATCCCGCAATGGATGGCGACGGCATCATTGCAACCTCTCAACACGGCAAACCGGACCGGACATTATGAAGCTTTCGTCGTCGACCAAACTGAAGGCGGCCATCACCATCGCGATTGGCGCAGCCTTCCTCTGCTCCGACATCCGCTTCGATGCCGAGGCGCATGGCGTTCATCGCCAGCGCATCGGCGCCAGCCACAAGACGCCGACCGGCGCGCCCGAGACCTGGGGCACCTATTGCGTCACCGAACTGGCGCCGCTGTTTCGCGAGGCGATCCAGCTCGCGCAGGCGAACGCTCCGGCCCCCGCCACGGATGCCGCACCCGCCACGACGCCGCGCGTCCAGCCGCCCGGCTCGGTCAACATCAAACCGCCCTTCCCCGTCGCGGCCAGAAACATGACGCCGCCGCCGTCGAACATTCCGCTGCTAAAGCCACTGCCGCCCTCGCTGTCGGGCAAACCGCAACAGACCACCGACAAGATCACCATCTATGTCGCGCGCAAGATCGTGACCATGGACCCCGGCTGGCCCACCGCAACCGCGGTCGCGGTCAAGGACGGGCGTATTCTCTCCGTCGGCACGCTGGAAGACCTGCAACCCTGGATGAAGCGCTATCCCTACGAGATCGACCGCCGCTTCGCCAAACAGGTCATCTATCCGGGCTTTGTCGAGGCGCACGGCCATCCGGTGATGGGATCGGTGGCGATCAGCCTGCCGCCTTTGTCCTTTTTCCCGCTTCGCAATCCCTATGGTCCGGACTTTCCGGGCGTGAAGACGCGCGAGGCGGCCATGCAGGCACTCGCCAAATACGCCAAGGAGGCCAAGCCCGGCTCGACCCTTCTGACCTGGGGCTATGACGTGATCGCCATGGGCGGCGATCTCCTGGACCGCGCCGAACTCGACGGCATTTCGAAGACTCTGCCGATTATCGTCTGGGATGCCTCGGAGCATTATGTCTTCGCCAACACGCCCGCGATCGAGAAATACGGCATCACCAACGAACTGGTGGCCAAGACCATCGGCGCCGGCAAGAATGCGGACGGCTCATCGAACGGGCAGTTTCTGGGGACCGAGGCCGCCAAGATCATCATGCTGAAGCCGCTGTCGGAAATCCTCACACCGGAGGAAGGCCGCAGGCGCATGCGCTATCTCGGCGCATTGATGCAGCAGGCCGGCATCACCCCCAACGGCGATCTGTTCTATGGCGGCGTCAATCTCGAACTCGAG
>JAEVZN010000262.1 GCA_023392205.1 Pseudomonadota bacterium | reverse complement strand
CGGCCGGCTGTACGTCTTTACCCCAGGCGACAACGGCAAGCTCGTCGAGAATAAGTATAAGGCCGTAAGTTACCAAGACTTGGTCGAGGTGATCGCGGTTGGCAAGCGGCGCCAGAACGCTCTTTTCAATCAACGCTCCCAAGACCACGACGCATGTGATGGCCGATACGTAGGCCAATGGCAGTGGCCAGCCCATGAAGCGCGTGAAGTGAAAAACCAGATAGGCACCGATCATAAAGAAGGCGCCGTGCGCGAGGTTGATAATTCCCATGATTCCGAATGTCAGCGTTAGTCCGCTGGCAATAAGGAACAAGAGCATGCCGAACTGCACACCGTTTAATACTTGGATCAGGAAGGTACTGAGTTGCATCACACAAAAGAGCGTTGGCGCATCAGGCGTACGCCGTCCTGGCGGATGTCAGGACGGCGCCATGTATCATCGCAGAGCTAAACGTTAGGCCTTGCACTCAGCAGTGGAGTCCTCGACGTTGGACTGCATGGTTTCGAGGACAGAAAGTTTGCTGCCCTTGGCCTCGATCGCATAGATATTCTGGACCGGATTACGAGCCTTGGAAAAACGGAAGGGGCCGCGCGGACTCTCGAATTCGACTGCCTGTAGAGCCTTGCTGAGTGCGCTCTGGTCTTTGGTGTCGCCTTTGGTTTTTTCCAAAGCCAGCGCGAGCACAACTAACGAGTCATGCCCATGCATTGAATTCAGGTCCCCATCCTTGCCGCTTGCCTCCTTGAATTCTTTTAGAAAAGTTGTGTTTGCGGCGTTTTCAAGCGACGGCGCCCAGTGACCGCTGGTGATAACTCCATCAGCCGCGCTGCCCTGGGCAGGCAACAGGGTTGAATCGGTTAGGTAGGCCGCACCGAAAAGCGGTACGCGATCTTTGAGACCAGCTTGAGCATATTGCTTGACGAATTCAACCGCGTTGGATCCGGCAAAGAAGGTAAAAATCGCGTCCGGATTGCGGGGAAGCACGTCAGCAAAATAGGCTTGGTAATCCAGTTCCTTTAGGCCCGGCCATTTCTGGTCGAGGATTTCGCCACCTGAGGCTTTGAATGTCTCCACGAATGCCCCGACCTCCTCGCGACCGGCGGCGTAATTCATGCCCATGGTAATGACGCGGCGCTTGCCGCGCTTGTACAGCCACGGGCCGGCTGGTGCTGTCATCTGCCAGTTTGAGTGCGACACCCGGAAAGTCAGCGGATGACAGCGTGCGCGGGTGAGATCGTTGGATGCGGCCGTCGGCACGATCAGGAATTTCTTTGCGTCGATGCAGATCTTCTGCATCACCGGCACTACATTGGAACCGACTGTGCCGACGACAATGTCGACATTGTCGCGGCTCACCAGTTTCTGCGTGACCTCGCCTCCAACTTTCGCATCGAGCTGGTCATCGCCCTTAATAATTTCAACAGGCCGTCCGCCAAGCTGGTTTCCGCGCTTTTTCAGCGCAAACTCAAAGCCGTTCGTGATGCCTTCGCCGAAATTGGCATAGACGCCTGAATAGGGGAGTACGAGCCCAATTTTTATCGGGTTAGAACCCAATGCATAGCGCAGCGGCGTTGCCGCGGCCACAATCGCGGTGGACGCCGCAAGGGCACCTTTGCCAAAGTTGCGGCGAGACAAGTTAAAGCGTGAAGACGATGCCATTTCATTTCCTCCCTTTTTGTGTTGCACGCATCATCGCGTGTCCTGCCAATCGTGGGTACTCACTTTTAATGATGGCGGCCATCACGCGAACCGGCCTGCGGCGCTTTGCCTTTGCGTTTCAACGCCGATAGCTTCTCGAACGAGTGCTGCCTGATCGGCGTCGTGTTCAGCTGTCGTTCCGATAGCTGTGGATGCGTTCTCAGGTCTGCTCACAAGATTGGGCCACACGCATCGGTTGCCGAGCGTGTGCAGCACGGCTTCGATTTGGCGGTCGAGATGGTTCCATGCGCCCATGTTTTTGGGTTCTTCCTGACACCACACCACTTGGGCGCTTGGAAATCGCGCAAGGGCCTGCATCACGTTATTGCGTGGAAAGGGATAGAGTTGCTCGAGCCTGATGAGCGCAACTGGCGCGCGCGTTTCTTCAACAGACGCCAGCAGGTCGTAGAAGATTTTCCCCGAACACAGTACGACGCGCTCGATCTCCGCGGTAATGGGTGACTGTGTAATAACTGGCTGGAATCGGGTGCCGACAGAGAAGTCGGCAAGTGGAGAAACCGCGCGTCTGTGCCGAAGCAGAGATTTTGGAGTGAAAATTACGAGCGGCCGGCGGGTTGGACTGCGTGCCTGGCGGCGCAGCAAATGGAACAGATTGGCGGGTGTCGAGCAGTTGGCGACGGTGATGTTGTCGCCCGCACACATTTGTAGAAAGCGCTCGATGCGGCCTGAGGAATGATCCGGGCCCTGACCTTCGAGCCCGTGCGGCAGCATGAGTGTGACGCAGGAAGTCTGCGCCCACTTGTCCTCGCCGCTAGTTATGAACTGGTCGATGATGACTTGCGCAACGTTGGCAAAGTCGCCGAACTGGGCCTCCCAGATGACGAGGCTGTCGGCCACCTCTATTCCGTAGCCATATTCGAAGCCGAGCACTGAATATTCCGACAGCGGACTTCCGATAATGTCGCATCGCCCCTGTACAGGAGCGAGGGCATTGAACGGATTGAAGCAGTCGCCGCTATTCTGATCAGTCAAAATGAAGTGCCGTTGAGAAAAGGCGCCGCGCGGAGAATCTTGCCCGCTGAACCGCACGTCGATTCCTTCTGCTGCAAGCGAAGCGAAGGCGAGCGCTTCGCCGGTTGCCCAAGCAATGTTCTCTCCAGCGTCGATGGTTTCAAGACGTTCAGCCAGTTGTCTTTTCACCTTGGGATTGATTGCAAATCCATCGGGCGCGCTTGAGATTATCCGTCCGAGTTCGCGCAGTTTATCGGATGCGACGCCCGTATCGTCGAGCCGCTGATGCAGTCTAGCTGGATCAGACACCGCGCCTTGCTTCTGATCCGAAATCCAGGAAATATGGTTTGGCCGGTAACTGTCGATCGTATTGTAGGCTGCATCAAGAGTATCGAAGCAGCCACGTGACATCCTTTCGATTTCGTCTTGCGTTATTACACCGTCAGCGAGGGCGGTGGTGAGATAGGTATGCCGGACAGGTGGATGATCGACGATTTTGCGGTACATGACGGGCTGGGTAAAGGTCGGCTCGTCCACCTCATTATGTCCTCGCCGCCTGTAGCAGACGAAGTCGATCACAATGTCAGAGTGGAAGCGTTTCCGGTATTCAGCCGCAACGATCGCAGTCCGTATCACCGCATCCACATCGTCCGCATTCACATGAAGAACCGGCGCGCCGATTGTGCGGGCCACATCCGTACAGTAGATCGAACTTCGGCCATGCAGGGGGTCGGTCGTGAAGCCGAGTTGGTTGTTGATAACGACATGAATTGAGCCACCGGTCTTGTAATTTGGAAGCTGTGAAAGCTGAAGTGCTTCCATCACCACCCCCTGGCCGGCAAATGCTGCATCGGTGTGGACCTGCACACATAGTATTTTCTCGAAGCCCTCCTCCACCGTCGCACAGGCAGACTGACGCGCCCGAGTGCGGCCAAGTGCCACGCCGTTAATGGCTTCAAGATGGGACGGGTTGTGACAATAGTCGATGCGAACAATCCGCGAGCCGTAACCACGCTCGGTCGCATAGCCCAAGTGATAGGGCACGTCGCCCGACAGGCGCATATCCTCAGGAAATGGACTGTGCCCCTTAAGTTCGTACAGCGCTGCTGTGACTGGCTTGCCAACCACGTTGGCCATGACATTGAGCCGCCCGCGTGCTGTTGCGCCGACAACGACGTCCGTGACGCCCAGGGCGGCACATTTCGCAAACAATGCGTCAAACCACGGCACGATGGCTTCCGCCCCTTCGGCGCCGAATCGCTTCTTGCCAATAAAGCGGCGATTGAGGAATTGCTCGAATTCGTCGGCTTCTATGAGGCGCTCAGCAGCGTTGCGGCGCGTTACAAGGTCCGGCAGGAAGGCGCCATCTTCCGCCGCCTCATACAGCCAGTGCCGCGCCGATGGATTGTGGACATGTGCGCAGTCGAAGCCAATTGTGCCACAATATACAGCATCGAGATGCTCGACCAACCGTCGGATTGTTCGCGTGCCGCCGAAGGACGGTGCGGTCGGCATCTCGATCTCGGTATCCAGATCGACATCGTCGATATCATAGGAGCGGGGGCTAAGTTCCGGCGCTTCGGGCGGATTCCACATGCCAAGTGGATCCAGTAATGCTGAAAAATGTCCCCACTGCCGGTATGCCTGAAGCAAATGCGCCGCGGCTGCTTCCAGCCTGGCCGGTGGGGAGGCGCCGATAGTCGTGGAGCGCCCAAACAATTCGTCAAAATATGGCGTCCAACTCGAATCGACGGAGGCTGGGTCTCGCAAGTAGCGATGGTATAGATCGGTGACAAATTCGACACTGACTGGAGGTAGATTCACGCCACGCCTCAAGCAATCTGATACGACCACCTCATGCTGCATCTGCGAAGCAAGCAGGTGAAGTGGCGTTAGCAAGATACGATTTGGGAGCAGTTGAGCAACTAACGAGAATTGATGGCTGCTATCATCGGCGGATCACTCCCGATGGCGTGCGCTGCATTGTAAGACAGCTCAGCGACGCTCTGGCGAAGGAGGCGAAGGCGAATCGTGCGACCTGATGCCGACAATATTGCTGTACGCGATCTAGCCCGTGAGTTCGCGCGCGCGGAGCTTGCGCCCTATGCGGCGCAATGGGACCGTGACGCCGAATTTCCCATGGCGGCAGTGCGCAAGTTGGCTCAGATTGGCCTTCTTGGAATGACAGCGCCGGCTAGGTTCGGTGGCAGCGACGCGTCGGCGGTATCTCTGACGATCGCCATCGAAGAAATTGCGCGCGCTGACGCAAGCACGGCGCTGGTTTTGAGCATGGCCAATTCTCTGTCGATTTTATCTTTACTGAAATTTGGATCCATCGAGCAGCAGAATGCATGGCTTCCAGCAATCGTAAATGGCGACTGCATCGCCTGCTTCACGCTAACGGAGCCGCAGGCGGGGTCGAACGCGGCAGCGATAGCGACCACGGCGCAGCGAAAGGGTGATCGCTACATTCTGAACGGGACAAAGCAATTCATTTCGCTCGGATCAGTGTCGAAGCTCGCGTTCGTCTTTGCCCTGACGGAACAGGCCGCTGGTTCCAAGGGTATTTCCTGCTTTCTCGTGCCCACTGATCAAGGTGGCTATTCGGTACTGCGCAAGGAAGACAAGCTCGGGTTGCGCGCATCCGATACCTGCCAGATCGCATTCGATAACATCGAGTTGAAGCGTAATCAGCTGCTGGGCAATGAAGGCGATGGTTATCGCATCGCACTGCACGGTTTAGGTGCTAGCAGAATCGGGGTTGCAGCGCAGGCAACGGGTGTTGCCGCAGCCTCTCTCGACGAAGCGGCCGCTTATGCCACAGATCGCCGGTCGTTTGGCCAGCCGCTAATCGCGCATCAAGGGATCGCCTTCCGCCTTGCCGATATGGCAACCGAAGTCCAGGCCGCACGACTGCTGACCCGGAATGCTGCAGAATTGAAGGATCGGGGCGACGATTACGCGACTGCATCTTCGATGGCTAAGCTGTTTGCAGCGGAAATGTGCGAGCGGGTCTGTTCGGGGGCGATCCAGGTCTTCGGCGGCTACGGCTACATGAAAGACTATCCGGTCGAGCGGCGTTATCGCGACGCACGGCTGTTCCAGATCTATGAGGGCACAAGCGAGATGCAACGAATTGTTATCGGTCGCGCTGTTGCTGCCGGCCGGATTCCGGAATCTGTGTGATGCTGACAATCGAAAAGTTGCAATCGGGCTATGGCAAAAAGCACATTATCCATGACCTGACTATGCGCATCGACGCCGGCGAAGTCGTTTCTCTACTTGGGCGCAACGGTATGGGTAAGACCACTTCATTGCGGACGATCATGGGCCTCACACGGGCATGGGACGGAACCGTCGTTTTCGGCGGCCGCCCCATCACGCATGAAAGCCCAAATGCCATTAGCCGATATGGTATCGGCTATGTCCCGGAGGGACGTGGTATTTTTGCTAATCTGACGGTGCGGGAGAATCTCATCATGGCAGCCCGACCGGGCCGCTGGACCCTGGATCGGGTATTCGACATGTTTCCGCGCTTGCGCGAACGGCATACAAATTGGGGCCATCAATTATCCGGCGGCGAGCAGCAGATGCTGTCGATCGGCCGCGCTTTAATGCTGAATCCGAAGTTAATGCTATTGGACGAAGCGACCGAGGGGCTGGCGCCGTTGGTGCAGCAGGAAATCTGGCAATGCCTGCGTGTGATCTCTGGCGACGGGATTGCAATTCTGGTTGTAGACAAAAATATTAGGGCGTTGCTGCCGCTTGCCGGACGCCATTACATCATTCAAAAGGGCACAATCTGCTGGACTGGCACAAGTGTTGAGCTGCAAGCCAATCGCGCCGCGCTTGACCGATACATTACGTTGTGAAGCCAAACGATGCGTGATCATGAAGTTGCAGTCGATCGCTCGGTAACACCATCGCGAATTAGCTTCGCGCCGGTGTTCAACCTCTCCGTAGCATTTGTTGATCGTCACCTCGCAGAAGGTCGGGCGGACAATACCGTTGCGTGCGGCCGCACTTGGCAGATGACCTTCGGGGAGTTGTACGAATCCATGCTGCGCATGGGTCATGTGTATAGGTCCTTCGGAGTCGGGCCGGGCGATCGCGTCATGCTGCTGGCACGAGACAGCAAGTCGTTCTTTATCGGATTTCTCGGGGCGGTTCGGGTCGGAGCGGTTGTTATTCCTTGCAACACGTTTCTTCGTTCGTCTGACTATGCCTATATGTTGCAGGATTCAGGCGCGAAAATAGTGCTTGTTACGGATTCGGCGATGGCCGAGATGGATCAGGCGCTAAAAGCACCCCGCGTAGCGGTGGAGCACAGGGTCGCGATAGATTCGTCGTGTGACGGCTGGCACAGTCTCGACGAGCTGCTGGCTGGTGCGCCCGCCGAATGTACCGTCGAACCGACAAGTATGCACTCTCCCTGCTTCTGGCTCTATTCCTCGGGCTCGACGGGCTCTCCGAAAGCCTCCGTCCACGAGCACAAGGACATGATCTACACGTCAGAATATTATGCGGTCCGCACGCTGGGTATGACCGCGAACGATATTGTATTCTCAGCGCCGAAACTGTTCTTCGCTTATGGTATTGGGAATTCGTTCAGTTTCCCGCTATGGACCGGATGTGCCGCAGTCCTGTTGGAAGACCGACCAACAGCTGAAAACACACTTGGATTAATTGAACGATTTAAGCCAACGCTCTATTTCGGCGTCCCGACGCTCTATGCTGCGCAGGTCGCGTTAATGGAAACGAAGCCGATAAACATTCTGCCGCGAATGCGCTTGTGCCTCTCCGGCGGAGAGCCGCTGCCGCCGGCAGTACTTCATCGCTGGAGCAGGCTTACCGGCGTTTCGATATTGGACGGCATCGGATCCAGTGAAGGATTGCACATCTACGCCCAGAACCTGCCGAACGCCACGAAGGTCGGTTCGGCCGGCAAGGCAGTGCAAGGCTACCGCCTTCGAGTGCTCGATCCGCAGGGCCGTGAATGCCTGGACAACGAGCCAGGCGAGCTGGTCGTGCAGGGCGAAAGTTTCGCCACATTCTATTGGAACAAGCCGGAGAAGACCGCGGGATCCTGGTCTGCCGACGG
>JAEVZN010000217.1 GCA_023392205.1 Pseudomonadota bacterium | reverse complement strand
TGGACAAGGTTACGGTTGCGGCCCCTGCCAATGGTCGTGTCATCCTGAGTGATGTGACATTCGAGTTGAAGGCGGGACAGGCGCTCGGGATTATCGGTCCGAGCGCCGGTGGCAAGACAACGCTGGTGCGCGCGCTGACCGGCATATGGCCAGTGGTCCGCGGCAATATCCGGCTCGACCATGCCGACCTGACGCAATGGCGAGAAGACGAACTTGGCCGCCATATCGGCTATTTGCCGCAAGATGTGAGTCTCATGGACGCCACGATCGAGGCGAATATCTCACGCTTCGACCCGAGCCCCGATTATCAGCGGGTGATCGAGGCGGCAAAGGCCGCTGGCATTCACGAGATGATCGTCAGGATGCCGGAAGGCTACAGCACACAGCTTGGTGCAAGCGGTACCGCGTTGTCATCTGGACAGCGCCAGCGCATCGGACTTGCCCGCGCATTGTATGGCAATCCGTTTCTTGTCATCATGGATGAGCCGAATTCAAATCTCGATAGCGAGGGCGAAGCCGCTTTGACCAGCGCCATCAAGGGCGTCACGGAGCGCGGTGGAATTGCCATTGTCGTTGCGCATCGGCCGAGCGCTCTGGTTGCCGTGGAATTCCTGGCAGTCGTCCAGAACGGCCGCATCGTGTCCTACGGACCGAAGCAAGAGATCATGAAGCCTATGTCGCAACCGGCACCGGTCGCTGCTTCGGCCGACCCCATGAAAACCAAAGTGCGGTGGCCGGCATGATCACTGTCCAGGCATTTCGCGAACCGGAAAAGCAGCCCGGTACGGTTCCCGAGGAATACAGGGCCGACCAGAAAGCTGAAGAAGGTAACAAGTCGGCGCGGGGCCCGCTCGGTATTCTTGGCGTGCTGGCTGCGATCGCACTGTATCTGAGCTCGTTCCTGCCGGCGGGGCGAGCTGAAGAAGCGCCGGAGGACGGAGCGACGCCCGTTCATCCAGAGAATTCTCAGCACGCCATGGCGAAGGAAGAGACTGCCGCCGGCGCTCAGCAAGACACTTCGGAGAACCAGCGCCCCGACAACGACAATAGCAGCGAGGAGCCCGAGCCCGACGACGACACCATCCATACGTCGTCATTCATTCCGCAATTCGATCCTGCGGATTGGGCCGGCCTGGAATTCAGTTCAGCCGGTCGAGTGGCGCTCGGCACCCAGCTTGGTCCACTGGGCAGCGGTAGCCCTCAGAATGACAATATCCGCCCAATTGCCCCGACGTTCAACACAGCAGGAAGCAATAGTGGCGGTGGCGGAGAGGGCTCCGGAGTCGGCATTGACGACGGGCGCACCGATCCCGGCAACGATGGCGTATTCAATCCGCCTGTATTGCCGCCCGATCCGGAGCCGGACCTGCCGGGTCCGGCCGCAAACCGCGCGCCGCGGATCAACGGCCCCCTGCGTCTGCAGGACATGATCGGCTTCCACGGATACTTCATTTCCGTGTCTGTGCTTCTGGCTGGCGCGACCGACGCCGATGGGGATCCGCTGACGATCGCCGGTATTGAGGCATCGCGCGGCACACTGACACCGGTGCAGGGCGGATGGACCTTCGATGGCGTTCCGGGAATACTGGGCGACGTGACCTTCAGCTATGCGATCTCGGACGGTGCCGCGAGCATTCAGCAGGTCGCCTATATGATGGTGCTGCCGCCGCGGATCATTATCGGAACCGATCGGGACGACAATATTCTCGGAACTCCGTTTGATGACGAGATCCAAGGAGGCGCGGGTGACGACAATATCGATGCGAGCGCAGGCGATGACGTCGTATCCGGCGGTCCCGGCAACGATCATATCGTGGGTGGCGACGGCGACGATGTCATTTTTGCCGGTTGCGGTGACGACATTGTGTTCGGCGGCCGCGGCAATGATATCATCTTCGGTGGATGCGGAAACGATCGACTCTATGGCGAGGACGGCAATGATATCATTTTCGGCGAGGCTGGCGATGACCTGATTTTCGGCGGCCACGGTAATGACGAACTGATGGGCGGTGAGGGAAACGATCAGATTTGGGGCGGCGAGGGCAACGATATCATCCACGGCGATGAGGGTAACGACACGCTCTACGGCGAAGCCGGCGACGACATTCTCTTCGGCGGCGCGGGTGACGATGTCATTCAGGGTGGAGCGGGCAACGATATCATCTCGGACGGCGCCGGGCAGGATTTTGTCGATGCGGGCGACGGCGACGATTATGTCATCGCCGCGACTGGCTTCGAGGCCGATCAGTATTTTGGTGGCAGCGGAGTCGATACGCTCGATTACTCAGGAGCATTGTCCAATCTGACGATCAATGCGTTGGAAGGGACCGCCTTTGGCGCGGATATCGGAAGCGATTTGTTTTCAGGATTTGAGGCGATCATCGGTGGTGCGGGTGACGATCACATGATCGGGGGTGCATCGCTGACCGAGCTGACTGGCGGAGCCGGCAACGATACCTTCGAGTTCAGGCTTCCCGAAGGGAGCAAGGGCAGTAACGTCGTCGGCAAGATCACCGATTTTACGATCGGTGATAAGCTTTATATTGCCGATTTCGAGGTGAAGTATCGCGACCTTGAAGACTTTCTGGATGAGATCGATGATGCGTTCAAACTTGTGTATTCCCCCGAGGACAACGAACGGCCTATCCGCATCCGCTTCGACAAGATGGAAGAGCGCGATATCACGGTCATCGAAGTTCGCGACGTCAACGGTGATGGGGTCGAGGACACGTATTCGGTTCAACTCGACGGCAAGCATAGCGTCGGTCTGACCTTCACGATCGTCTGAGGTGCGGGTGTTTGATCCATCTTGTCCGATGCTACGGGATATGTGGGTGAAGCGATGAAAACGGAAAACTCAGAATCCCTGTCCGGAAAGGCCTTCCGTATTGCACCTCGCATCGTCACGGGCGGGCTGTTGATTGTGCTTCTGGTGATCGGATGCGGGACCTGGGCGGTCTGGGCACGGCTCGAAGGCGCGGTGATCGCGCATGGCGCCCTGAAGGTCGATCAAAACCTGAAGGAAATCCAGCATCGCGATGGCGGCATCGTGCGTTCGATCTCGATCCGCCAGGGCGATTTTGTGAAAGAGGGGCAGATTCTTCTCACGCTGGAAGATCTTCAGATCAAGGCAGAATTACTGATCGTGCGTGCCCAGTTGATGGAAATGCTTGGTCGGAGAGCGAGATTGCTGGCGGAGCGGGACGATCTCAAGAAGATTGAGTTTCCGTCCGAACTCGACGATGTCCTGTGGAGCGATATCCGCAATGGGGAAACCCATCTGTTTACCGGCAACAAGGTTGGCCGCGACAGCCGCAAGGAGCAACTGGATCTCAGCATCGACCAGACTGGCGAGGAAATTCGCGGGATGGAGGCGCGGCGCGCGGCGAAGCAAGAGGAGATCGAACTGGTCGGGACCGAGCGGGAAAAGCTTCTGGCATTATTCGAAAAGAAGATTGTCGATTACAGCCGCATCTATACGGCCAATCGCGAATGGGCGCGGCTCTTGGGCGAGCGAGGCGAGATCGACGCCTCCATTGCGCGCGCCAAGGTCCGCGCCAGTGAAATAAAGCTGCAGGTGCTCGCGATCGACCAGACGGCGAGCACCGAAGCGCAACGTGAGTTGCGCGGCGTGGAGGCGCGGATATCGGAATTGCGGGAACGCAAGGTCGCGGTCGAGGACCGGTTGGATCGCACCGAAATCCGTGCGCCGGTTTCAGGTTATGTCAATGAATTGTTCGTTCACACCGTTGGCGGCGTCACCACTCCGGCGGCGAAGATTGCAACGATTGTACCGGAGAATGCCGAACTGAGAGTCGAAGTGAAGATTTCTCCCGTCGATATCGATCAGGTGCGCGAAGGCCAGCCGGCACGCATTCGACTCACCGCGTTTAACCGCAACACCACGCCGGAATTGCACGGCAGGGTCGCGATGGTATCTCCGGCTTCAGCGCGCGATCCGGTCAGCGGTCAGGAGTATTATTTCGCACAGATCAGAATACTCGAAGAGGGAATGGACTATCTCGGGGGTGTGCGACTGGTGCCAGGTATGCCAGCCGAAGTCTATGTGTCGACACAGGAGCGCACAGCCCTGTCATTTTTGGCCAAACCGTTCACCGATCAGATGAACCGCGCCTTCCGGGAGAGGTGACCGCTTTCGTTCCCGCCAAAGCTCCTGGAAGCGGGGCGTCGCCCAAAAAACTACCGCGAAGATCGCACCAGTGCGCGCTATCGGCGACCGAAAGCGAAGTGTTTTAGATGCTGAGGCTGTCAATCGGCGCGCAATATTGACCCCGCATCGGCGTCCAAGTGTGACTCTTGAGCGGCGGGTTTTGGCGATAGCGTTCGCGCCGTCGGAGCTGGCCAAGGTTGCGGAGAGGGCGCGAGCGCGGGTTGTTTGATCGTCATCGCGGCCTTTGAATCGCCAGCTGTCGTTTCCGGTTTCGACGATGTCCCAGTGATGGTCAGGACAGATGCTCGACACCCACGCCTTCTCTGTCAACTCTTCTCCGGCAGTTGGATGCCAGTTTGTCTCGCTCACCGGGATGCCGTCTACAAATTGGGAGAATGTTGGCTGGCAGTTCCTCTCCCTCCGCCACGCATAAGCCATTGATATACAACGACTTTTCTCGTTTTAATCATTCGCCGCGAAGCCTCGGAAGTCATTGAGATATTCGCGCTACGGTATTCTCCGCTCGCCTGTTTCAGAGAGAGTTTTCGCTGAGTTTGCCGCGGAATATGTCCAAATTCTCCGTCTGCCGGTTTGGTGGTCCGGTTGCGTGATGCTGAGATCGCAGCACGCACAAATACAAATAGGCGGATGAACACGGCCCGCGGCATTTTCTTCTGGGCCCGCGACGGCCGCGAGCGGATCACACGATCGCTATAACCTCCAGAATTTGTCCCGGCGCTCCGACTTCATCTCCAACCGCCTTGCCCAGCAGCAATCGTGCGATTGGAGAGACGTAGGAAATCGAACCCACCTTGGGATCTGCTTCGTCTTCTCCCACGATCCGAAAGGTTTGCACGCGTCCATCGGCGCGACTAAAGGTCACCGTACTGCCGAAGGCAATGCTGTCGGCTGAAACCGGATCGGCGACAACCTGCGCGGTTCGGACTCGCTCGGCAAGATAGCGCATGTCGCGCAAGGGGATTGCGGCTTGCCGTCGCCGCTCATTCACGTCCTCCACTTTCTGCGCGGCTTCATACGCTTCGCGAGCCGTATCAAGTTGCGATTGCAGGGCCGCCAGCCCGGCAGCAGTTACGAGGTTCGGATGAGGTGAAATCGGACGGTCAGGCAGAACCGTTTCCGATGCCGTCTCGAAACTTTCTTACTTCGTGAAGGCAACGCTCAATATAGACTCCCTCTGCGTTCAGCAGGTCTCAGGGTTTGCTCCAATACTGAGCGTATCGTCAACGTCGGGGGCAGTCGTCTCGTTGATCACATCCCTTCTCGTGAAAGAGACTTTAGGTCGAACGTGCAGATCGCGGTCCGTCCAGCAGATTTCACCACCATCGCGATTCAGGTGGGTCACCTAGCGGATCATGAAGCTCATCAACCTCGGGAAAAAGCTTCCGTTCACGCAGCTCGGTCGCAACCTTTCCTGGATCAATGATCGCCTCGAGGGAACTGAGCCTGTCACGTGCCCAGCCCATCATGCGTAGGAGTTCGGCATTGGGTTCAGCTCTCGAACGGCGCTCGTAAGATGAGATCCAGTCTCGCAACTGCGCGGCCTGCCGTTCAGTTCTCATCAGCTTGCTAATTAGCGATTTACGATTGCTCTCGCGATCCCGGCGGGCCTTCACCAAGCCACGGCGCCGAGCAAGTTCCTGACGCTCAGCTTCGGCGCGTTCGTTCTGCTCACGTCGATGTTTTGCAGCAGCGATATGCGCCTCAAATCCATCCACGATTTGATCGATCATCGTTTCCAGGGTTTGAGTTTTTCCGTCCCACCACGATCGTCTCAACCCGCTGCCCCAGCCGTGAATTTCGAGACCAAACGCGCCCGTTCTTGCAGTGTCGAATTCGGGCGGCCGTGGAGCAAAGGCCTCAAAATCGTCCCAGCGGCTAAGGCCATAGTTCGGTCGCTCAAGTTGCTTCCGACGACGCTCTTCGGCTGCAATCTCGGCGTCGGTCAGCACATGGGGGACCTGTTTCGTCCTTTCCTTGATTTCGAATGTGACGCTGTCCTTTTCAACAGCAACCGACATGCGATTGTTTTCAGGGGCGAATGAAAGATGACGTGCCTCACATGCACGTGCTAACCGATCGAGTACGAAAATGATCCGCTCGACACTATCGATACCGACCGAAATGCCACACAGCCCTGGCCCAATTGCCGCAACTATGTCAGCCTTTGGCTTTGCAGATCGAAGCGACTTGGCGGTCGCGCGGATTGCCGGATGCGGCTCGGCAACCGGCGTAAACGGAGCTGGCTGCATGACCGCTTTCGGTCGAGCGGCACGCAGCTGCTTTCGCTCAGCCCGACGTTGATCAAGAATTTTGCGGACCGGTTCGGGAAGCCGATCCCGACTTGCGGTAATCTCGATCCGATTCAAAATTGGATCGGCAGCTTCGGCAAACAGGGGCTGCTTAACCTGCTTTCCGGCTTCCTTCTTTGCCCAATAACCGCGTGGCGGCGTGGGCACTCGGTGTCGGTCGCAAATCTTTGTCAGGCCGACATCCGAAAGGCCGAACTGCTCGGCGAGTTTGACCATCGGAGTCGACCACACCAGATCGTATAATTCTCGGCGAGTAAGGGTGGACATCGCACACACCTACAATCAGCGCGCTTAACCACACCGGCTGATACTAGAGCGGTTCATGTTTTGACGGAAGCGTATCCTGCATTGACGAAGTAATTTGTG
>JAEVZN010000394.1 GCA_023392205.1 Pseudomonadota bacterium | reverse complement strand
GCATGAAGGCGCAGACCTATCCCGAATACGGCGCGATTCTTTATGCCGCTCGCAAGACCGGGCGAGCGGTGAAATGGTGCAACAGCCGGATCGAAAGCTTCCTGTCGGACTCGCATGGCCGCGACGGCATCCTTGAAGGCGAGATGGCGTTCGATGCCGACGGCAACATTCTCGCATTGCGCGCCAGCAATTTCGTCGGCATCGGGCCTTACACGACGCAATACACGGCGATCTTCGGGACCGCGAACACCAAGAATTGCCTGTCGAGCGTCTATCGCATCCCTGCGATCCAGATCGACGTGAAGCTCGTATTCACCAACGCCGCGCCGCTTGGTCCCTATCGCGGCGCGGGCCGGCCGGAGGCAATCTATGTCATCGAGCGGCTGATCGACGGCGCCGCCGCGAAGCTCGGGATCGACCGCGTCGAATTGCGGCGGCGCAATTTCATTCCGCCGTCTGCCATGCCCTACCAGACCGCGATCGGACCGATCTACGACAGTGGCGAGTTCGAAGCGTTGATGGATAAGGCGCTGGAAATGTCGGACTGGTCGGGCTTTGCGAAGCGCCGCGAGAAGTCGCGGGAGGCGGGCAAGCTGCGCGGGATCGGAATGTGTTGCTTCCTCGAAGTAGCCGGCGGCATCCTAAACGAAAAGGCAGATCTCCGGTTCGAGGCCGATGGACATGTGGCCCTGCGGGTCGGTGTGCAGGCGATGGGGCAGGGCCATCTCACGACTTTTCCCCGCGTGATTGCGAAACGTCTCGGCATCGATGTCGGCAAGATCAAGCTGATCGAGGGTGACAGCGACCAGGTGCCGGACGGCACGCCGTCGGTTGCCTCCCGCTCATTGATGATGGCGGGCAGCGCCGGCGCGCTGGCCTGCGACGAGGCCATCGAAAAAGGCCGAAAGATTGCATCGCATCTGCTCGAAGTCGCGCTGACCGACGTGGAGTTTTCCGAAGGCACGTTTGCTGTTGCCGGGACCGACCTGCGGATTCCCATTCTCGAACTGGCCAAACGCGCGCGCGAATCGAAAGACCTGCCGGAAGAGTTCAAGGATGGGCTCGACACGATCGGCGAGTTCACGTCGCCGCAAATGTCATTCCCCAACGGATGCCACGTCTGCGAAGTCGAGATCGATCCGCAAACGGGCGTTGTGTCAGTCGTAGGCTATAGCGCCGTGGACGATGTTGGAACCATCATCCACGAAACGGTGGTCGACGGTCAGACCCATGGCGGCATCGCGCAGGGGATCGGACAGGTGCTCGGCGAACACGTCCGCTACGGCGATGACGGGCAATTGCTGAATGCGTCGCTGATGGATTACGCGCTGCCACGCGCTGACTTGCTACCGCTCATGCGCACGGCTCATCACAGTGTCGCCTGCAAAACCAATCCTCTGGGTGTGAAGGGTGCCGGGGAGTCCGGAGTTGCCGGTGCGCTGCCGTCGGCCATGAACGCGGTTCTGGATGCGCTGGCGCAACAGGGTGTCGCGCATTTCGATTTGCCGGCGTCACCGCAACGCGTGTGGCATGTCCTGCAGGAAACAGCCTGACATTCGATTGGTACCGAGAATCATTGCTGCCTGGACGTTCCCAGATAGGCGGCGATGACCTTCTCGTCCTTCAGCACATCGGCCGCATTTCCACTTGCCAGTGTGCGTCCATAATCGAGTACGTGGATGCGGTCTGCGAGGTCCGCCACCATCTGCATGTCGTGCTCGATCCAGATCATCGCAATGCCGAGCTGATGCTTGATGCGCAGGATGAATCGGGCGAGATCCTCGCGCTCCTCACGGTTGAGCCCGGCGGAGGGCTCATCGAGCAGAAGCAGGGCGGGCTCGTTGGCGAGCGCACGGGCAAAGCCGATGATTTTCTGCGTGCCGAAGGCAAGGCCACCGACCGGTGCGTGCCGGTAGCGTTCCAGTTCCACAAAGGCAATGATCTTCTCCACGGCCTCGCGCTGGCGAATTTCCTCCTTCCGCACCGACGGCAGGAACAGCATCTCGGAGGCAGGATTAGTTCGGATGCGCGGGTGTCGGCCGGTCAGCAGGTTGTCGACCACACTCATCTGCGGGAACAACTCGCCATGCTGGAATGTGCGCGCGATACCCAAAGCCGCGATATCGTGCGGCTTGCGGCCGGCGATATTCTCGCCGCGAAAGCGGATCGCACCTTCGCCCGGATAGAGCCCGCTGATGCAATTGAAGACGCTGGTCTTGCCGGCCCCGTTCGGACCGATCAGAGCAAGGAGTTCGCCCGCCTCTACGCTGAGCGAGACGCCGTCCAGCACCACCAGCCCACCGAAGCGCAGCGTGAGATTGTCGATCTGAAGCTCAGCCATACCACCTCCGGCTGCGCCTATATTGCTTGACGTCGCGATAATTCCTTCGCTCCGCGCCCCCCGCCTGTCCCAGATAGAATTCCTGGATGTCGCCATGCGCCAAGAGCTTCCTGGCATCGCCATCCAGAACGACTCGGCCGTTTTCCAGCACATATCCGTAATCGGATATGGCAAGCGCGACCGCCGCACTCTGCTCGACGATGACGACAGTGATGCCGAGATCGTTCCTGATCTGGACAAGGCGCTCCATAAGGTCATCGACGATTACGGGTGCGAGACCGAGCGAAAGCTCGTCAACCAATAGCAATTCCGGTTTGCACATCAGGGCGCTGGCGAGCGCCAGCATCTGCCGTTCGCCGCCGGAGAGAAGCCCGCCGATGCGTGTGCGCAGATCCGCAAGGCGCGGGAAGAACTGATAGACGGCGTCCTCCCGCTCGCGGCGCAAGGCCTTACTCATGGCCGGCGCGAAAGGTGCTGACAGGTTCTCGGCGACCGTAAGATTGGGGAACACCTTCTCGCGCTCCGGCACCAGCACGATGCCGAGCCGGGTCACTTCGTTGGGGGGGCGGTTCTCGATCCGCTGGCCCTTGAAGGTGATTGTGCCGGCGGTGACACGGGCGTCGTCGATGCCCAGAAAGCCTGACAGCGCGCGCAGGGTTGTGGATTTGCCGGCTCCGTTGGTGCCGAGAATAGCGACAATCTGCCCGCGCTCGACAATTAGCGACACGCCCTGAATGGCGGTGATCGCGTGCTGATAGACCACTTCGAGCTTTTCGGCGGCAAGCAGCGGCGTGGTCATTTGCGCGCTCCTGCGACCGGGCGATGCTTGAACGGCCACAGTAGGAAATAGGTCTGGATGCGGCGCCAGATGCCGACAAGACCGAGCGGCTCGAACACCAGAAACAGGATCATCACCAGTCCAAATGCCGCATAATTCACTGCGAACAGCACCCCGGCATAGGCCTGTGAACTGGGCAAGGCCTGCAGGGCGATCTCGATCACATAGGGAAAGATGGTCACGAAGAATGCGCCAAGAATGGCGCCGAGCAGCGACCCCATGCCGCCGATGATGACCATCGCCACATACTGGATGGTCAGAAACAGTGAGAAGGCCTCGACCGACACGAAGCCGCGGTAATAGGCAAACAATGCGCCCGCGACCGATGCGATTGCCGACGAGATCACGAATGCCAGAAGCTTGTAGGCGGGCACGTTGATGCCCAGCGCTTCGGCGACCGTCTCATGCGCGTGAATTGCACGCCAGGCACGGCCCGTGCGGGTGCGCAACAGATTGATGCACAGGATCAGCGTCAGCGCGACGAAGGCCAGCAGGATGTAATACCAAAGACGCCCGCCATAGAGTTCGAACCCGAACACGACCGGCGGCTCCATGGTGATGCCGGTAGAATAGCCGCGCTTGGTCTCATATTCGCCGCCGAGATAGACCACCACGAAGTGAAGCGCGAGTGTCGATACTGCGAGATAGAGCCCGCGCAGCCTGAGCGAGGGCAGCCCGAAAATGATGCCGAGCAGCGCGCCCACGACAGCAGCGGCCGGAATGGTCAGCCAGATTGGCGTGTTGAATTCCTTGAAAAGGATGCCGGCGGTGAAAGCGCCCGCGCAGAGTAACCCGGCATGGCCGAGCGAGATCAGGCCGGCATAGCCGGTCAGCAGCATCAGGGCGAGCGCGCCGATGGAGGCGAGGAAAACCTGCGTTACCAGATCGAGATAGAAGCCGGATGCAATGAAGGGAAAGCCGAGCAGAACGACGACGAAGACCAGTGCGCTGGCGCGCTGGGTCCGGGTCTGGAGGAGAGCAAAATCCTGGGCGTAGCTGGTGCGGAAATAACCGGATGCGCGCGGCTGCCTAGACACGG
>JAEVZN010000169.1 GCA_023392205.1 Pseudomonadota bacterium | reverse complement strand
GCCTCAATCGCGCAGCTTGCTCACCCGCCGAGCTTGGCCTTCACCATGCCGCTGGCCTTGGCGAAATCCATCTGGCCGGCAAACTTCGCCTTCAGCGCGCCGACCACCTTGCCCATGTCCTTCATCGCCGCAGCGCCGGTTTGGGCGATCGCGGCATCTATGGCCGCCGCCATTTGGGCCTCCGACATCTGCTGCGGGAGATAGGCGGTGATGATCTCGATCTCTTCCGCCTCCTGCTGCGCCAGTTCGGGCCGCCCGCCCTTTTCGTAGAGGTCGCGGGATTCCTGGCGCTGCTTGATCATCTTCTGCAGCACCGGCAGCAACTCGGCATCGGACAGGGTCTTTCCGCTGGCCCGCGCCTCGATATCGGCATTCTTGAAGGTGGAATTGACCAGCCGCAGCGTCGAGACCCGGCGCTCGTCCTTGGCCTTCATCGCATCCTTCAGCGCATTATTGATGGTCTCGCGCAGCACGGCGGAATCTCCCTTGGGGGCGCCCGCACGACCGGATGCGCGGGGGTGGCTGTGCATGCACCCTGCGCCCGCAAAAGGTCAAGCTGGCAACCCCGGACCGGATGGCCGCACGGCCCGAATGGACGGGCGGACGGCGGTTCTGCCGTCCGCACCGGAACCGTGCGGCGCGGATGTCATTTTTGCCTGGGAATGCGGCCTTTGCCTTATTGGCTTTGCCGCCGCGGCGGCTTATGGAGGCGGCTTATGAACACAGATCACAATTCCGGATGGACGGAGCCGAAGGCGACCGCCCTTCTCGTGCTGGCCGACGGCACCATCCTCGAAGGCGAGGGCTTCGGGGCCACAGGCAGCGCCGTGGGCGAGGTCTGCTTCAACACTGCCATGACGGGGTATGAGGAAATCCTCACCGACCCCTCCTATGCCGGCCAGCTCATCACCTTCACGTTTCCGCATATCGGCAATGTCGGCACCAATGACGAGGATATCGAGACCGTCAATATGGCGGCGACGCCGGGCGCGCGCGGGCTGATCCTGCATGCGTCGATCACCGAGCCGTCGAATTACCGCGCCACCCGCCATCTCGACCATTGGCTGCGGGCGCGCGGGATCATCGGTCTCGCCGGGATCGACACGCGGGCGCTCACCGCCCTTATTCGCGACAAGGGCATGCCCAATGCGGTGATCGCGCATGAGCCGTCGGGCACATTCGACCGCGACGCGCTGGTCAAGGAAGCCGCCGCATGGCCAGGCCTCGAAGGCATGGACCTCGTGCCGATGGTCACCTCCGCCCAGCGCTTCACCTGGGACGAGGGCGAATGGCGCTGGGGCGAAGGCTATGCCCCGGTCGAGAATCCGGAATTCCATGTGGTCGCGATCGATTACGGCGTGAAGCGCAACATCCTTCGGCTGCTCGCCGCGCAGGGCTGCCGCATCACCGTGGTGCCCGCCACCACCTCGGCCGAGGACATCATGGCGCTGAAGCCGGATGGCGTGTTCCTGTCCAACGGTCCAGGCGATCCGGCCGCGACCGGCGAATATGCCGTGCCGGTGATCCGCGAAATGATTTCGCAGAGCATGCCGACATTCGGCATCTGCCTCGGCCACCAGATGCTCGGCATCGCGCTCGGCGGCCGCACCATGAAGATGCATCAAGGCCATCACGGCGCCAATCATCCGGTCAAGGACCTCACCACCGGCAAGGTCGAGATCACCTCGATGAATCACGGCTTCGCGGTGGACAAGGATTCGCTGCCCGCCAATGTCGCGCAGACGCATATTTCGCTGTTCGACGGAAGCAATTGCGGGATCGCGCTCAAGGACAAGCCGGTCTTTTCGGTGCAATATCACCCCGAGGCCTCGCCGGGACCGCGCGACTCGCATTACCTGTTCCGGCGCTTTGTCGACCTGATGCGCGAACGCAAGACAAGCGCGGCATGAAGTGAAGGACGCGCGCGTGGGCGACTGGATCACCTTTTTCGATTCCGACCACGCCATCTATGTCAACGCGCGGCACAAGCAGGTGCATGCGCAGCTGACCGGCGACGGGATGCTGGCGCATATTGCACAAGGCGACCGCGTGCTCGATTACGGCTGCGGCGAGGCCGCCTATGCCGAAAAGCTGGCGCAACGTGCCGGCACGCTCACGTTGAGCGACGCCGCCCCGAAGCTGCGCGATGCGCTGCGCGCCCGCACGCGATCGGTACCGTCGATTTCGGTGCTGTCGCCGGACGAGATCGCGGCCCTGCCGGACGGATCCTTCGACGTGATCATCATGCATTCGGTGTCGCAATATCTGTCATCCACGCAGCTCGACGATCTGCTGGCGCAATTCCGCAGGCTGTTGCGGCCGGGCGGCAAGCTCGTGATCGGCGATGTGGTGCAGCCGGATACGCCCGCCTTGCAGGATGCGTCGGCGTTGCTGCAATTCGGCTGGCGCGAGGGCTTTTTTTTCGCAGCCATCGGCGGGCTGTTTCGCACCGCCTTGTCGGACTACGCGAAGCTGCGCAAAGAGGCCGGATTGTCGCGCTACAATGAAGACGAGATGCGCGGCAAGATCGAGCGCGCGGGTTACAGCGCAGAGCGTTACCGCCCCAATATCGGACATCTGCAGACGCGCATGAGCTTCGTCGCAAGGCCGCGTTAAGCATAGGCGCGGGAACCGGCCGGAATCATGGTTAGCAACGTGCGATTTCGCTCGCACGCACTTGATGACAATTCATGACGGGTTATCGTGATTGCGGCCCGGTGGCGGAGCGGCAAACGCAGCGGTCGTGCAAGACCAATCAGCCTGGTTCGAATCCAGGCCGGGCCTCCAATCTTCACGTTCCGCGCACCGCGCCTTGTTGCTGATCCGGCGCCCCATCCGGCTGACCGGGCAAATCGGCCTTCACAGAGCCGCGTGCAGGCGGCAATACCATGCGCGGCTGATCCTTCTCGGGCGGAACGGGGTCGGTCAGCGGCCGGTCCTCGTTCGGATGCGGCTCCGGCGGATTCTCGACGGGATAGGGTTTGCCGGGCTCTTCGGCCGGCGGCTGCGGCGGGGTCACGGGTTCTTTTGCCATGCATGTCAACGATGAGCGCGACGCCGCGTTCCATGTGACCGGCTCCTGCGCGAAAACCGTCGCGCGCTGAACGCTATTGCGCAGGGCCGACATTGTCCGCCATCGCCGCGCCACGGGTGCCGAGCGGCTCGGGTTCGCCGGTGGTCGTGTCGCGTGCGATCTGGTGCTCGATCTCGGCGTTGATCTCGGCACCGAGCAGGATCGCAATGGAGGTCAGCCATAGCCACATCATCAGGCCGATGACGGCGCCGAGCGAGCCATAGGTCGCGTTGAAATCGGCGAAGTTCGACAGATACAACGAGAACAAGGCCGAGCCCGCAATCCACAATACCATCGCGACGACGGCACCGACACTCAGCCATCGCCATTGCGCGCTTTCGCGGCTCGGGCCGAAGCGATAGAGCACAGCAAGACCCAGCACGATCACGATCATGATCGCGGGCCAGCGCAGCCAGGCGAACGCCCATTCCGCCCATCCGCCGATACCGAGCCAGGCGAAAACCAGCGGCAGCACGATCACCGCGCTGATGGCCAGCAGCAGAAAAGTCATGCTCGCCAGAGTGAGCGCGAGCGTCAGCAGCGTGAGTTTGATGAAGCCGCGCTTCTCGACCTCGCCATAGATCACGTTGAGCGCGTCGATCATTGCCTTCATGCCGGCATTGGCGCTCCACAATGCGATCAGGAAGCCAATGATGAAGGCCGAACTCAGTCCGCCACTGGAGCCCTGCGCGATGCGGGTGATCTGTTCCTCGACAATGCCGAAACCACCCGGCGGCATCAGCGCGGCCAATGCTTCGAGATGCCGCGCGATGGTGGCGGGGTCTGAAAACAGCGCATAGGACGAGACCAGCGCGGTGACTGCCGGAAACAGCGCCAGAAGGCCGTAAAACACCACGCCGGCCGCGACGGCCAGCAGGCGGTCATTGCCGATCCCGGCCACGACGCGCCATCCGATATCCTTCCAGCCGTTGAGCGGGATCTGCAGCGGCGTGCGGGCGTTGCGGCCGCGTCCGGACTCGGCCGCCCGATCACTCTGGTCGGATGGCGCCCCATCGATCTTGGATCCACCGAAAAAGGCAGCCTTCTCGCGGCCGTCGGCGTCGCGGCCAGCCGATTCCTGTGGCGGCGCGGCCTGCGGCATTCCGGGGCGCGGTGCTGCGCGCTCTGCGGCTGCCGCACCGGCAGGTGCGCCGCCATAGCGACCGGCCGCATAGGCCGCAGCCACGACAAGCGCACGCACCCAGAAGGGGGCGGGCCGATTGCCTGGCATTTGAGTTTTCTGCGCTTCGACCGACATGCAATCCCGGATTGGCCAAAACTGGGTCCGGAGACCGTGGCGAGGGCCGGCCCCGCAGCCAGCCTGCCGCAACAACGCAAAGCTGCCCTGAAAGTTGCGGGAAACGGCCGCTTTTGCCTTCCCCCTCGCCCGATTCTGGTCTAGACACCGGCCCGCGCGGGGCAACAGCCGTCCCGCCCGGTGGCCAAGGACGCGCGCAAGGCGCGCCCTTTTTTTATGCGCGAGCCGCCCCCGGACATGTAGCGGAGCCGATGCCCAAAAGAACCGACATCAAATCGATCCTGATCATCGGCGCAGGCCCCATTGTCATCGGACAGGCCTGCGAATTCGACTATTCCGGCACTCAGGCCTGCAAGGCCTTGCGCGAAGAGGGCTACCGGATCGTCCTGGTGAATTCCAATCCGGCGACGATCATGACCGATCCCGAACTCGCCGATGCCACCTATATTGAGCCCATCACTCCCGAAATTGTTGCCCAGATCATCGAGAAGGAGCGCCCCGATGCGCTGCTTCCGACCATGGGCGGTCAGACCGCACTCAATTGCGCGCTGTCGCTCAAGAAAATGGGCGTGCTCGACAAGTTCAACGTGCAAATGATCGGCGCCACCGCCGAAGCCATCGACAAGGCGGAGGACCGCGAGCAATTCCGCGAGGCGATGCACAAGATTGGACTGGAGACGCCGCGTTCGGCGTTGGCCAACGGGTCCAGCATCAAGCAGGCCGACCGCGACCGCCACGCCGCCGAGATCGCGGCGATCAAGGCACGCAACCTGTCGCCCGACGAGGAGCGCAAGGCCCTTGCCGCCTTCGAGACGGTCTGGGCCGCCGGCGAAGCCGAGCGCAAGAAGAAATACATCGAGCGCGGTCTGATCGAAGCGCTGGAAGCGGTGTCCGATATTGGCCTTCCCGCCATCATACGGCCGTCCTTCACGCTGGCCGGCACCGGCGGCGGTATCGCCTATACGCGCGAGGAATTTCTCGACATTATCGAGCGCGGGCTCGACGCCTCCCCCACCACCGAAGTGCTGATCGAAGAATCGGTGCTCGGCTGGAAGGAATTCGAGATGGAGGTCGTCCGCGACAAGGCAGACAATTGCATCATTGTCTGCTCCATCGAGAACGTCGATCCGATGGGCGTGCATACCGGCGACTCGATCACCGTCGCACCGGCCTTGACGCTGACCGACAAGGAATACCAGATCATGCGCGACGCCTCGTTGGCGGTGCTGCGCGAGATCGGGGTGGAGACCGGCGGCTCGAATGTGCAATTCGCCGTCAATCCGGCCGATGGCCGGCGTGTGGTCATCGAAATGAACCCGCGCGTGTCGCGGTCGTCGGCGCTGGCATCGAAGGCAACCGGCTTTCCGATTGCGAAGGTCGCGGCCAAGCTGGCGGTCGGCTATACGCTGGACGAGATCAAGAACGACATTACCGGCGGCGCAACGCCCGCGTCGTTCGAGCCGACCATCGATTATGTGGTCACCAAGATTCCACGCTTTGCGTTCGAAAAATTCCCCGGCGCGTCGGAGGTGCTGACCACCTCGATGAAGTCGGTCGGCGAAGCGATGGCGATCGGCCGCAATTTCCAGGAATCGCTGCAGAAAGCGCTGCGCTCGCTGGAGACCGGCCTGAGCGGCCTCGACGATATCGCCATCGAGGGTACCGGCGAAGGCGACGACAAGAATGCGATCCGCGCCGCGCTCGGTACGCCGACGCCCGACCGGCTTCTGAAGGTCGCGCAGGCGATGCGGCTCGGACAGGACGACGAGCAGATTCACGAAAGCTGCAAGATCGACCCCTGGTTCCTGTCGCAGATCCGCGGCATCGTCGACACCGAGGCCGAGATCAAGACAAAGGGATTACCCACGACACCGGGCGCCTTGCGCCGCCTGAAGGCGATGGGCTTTTCCGATGCGCGTCTTGCCAAACTGACCGGCCAGAGCGCCGCCGAGGTCACGGCGAAGCGCCATGCGCTGGATGTGCGCCCGGTATTCAAGCGCATCGACACCTGCGCGGCCGAATTCGCATCTCCCACCGCCTATATGTATTCGACCTATGCCGCGCCGTTTGCCGGCGCGCCGGTCAACGAGGCCTTTCCGTCCGATCTCAAGAAGGTGGTGATCCTGGGCGGCGGGCCGAACCGGATCGGACAGGGCATAGAATTCGATTATTGCTGCTGCCATGCCTGCTTCTCGCTCAAGGATGCGGGCTTCGAGACCATCATGGTCAATTGCAATCCGGAAACGGTGTCGACCGATTACGACACCTCGGACCGGCTCTATTTTGAGCCGCTGACCGCCGAGGATGTGCTTGAGATCATCGACGTCGAGCGCACGCGCGGCACGCTGCACGGCGTGATCGTGCAATTCGGCGGACAGACGCCGCTGAAACTCGCCGAAGCGCTCGAACAGGCGAAGGTGCCGATCCTGGGCACATCGCCCGATATGATCGACCTCGCCGAAGACCGCGACCGCTTCAAGAAGCTGCTCGACCGGCTCGGCCTGAAACAGCCACAAAACGGTATTGCCAACAGCCCCGACGCGGCACGCGCGATTGCGGATGGCATCGGCTATCCGGTGGTGATCCGCCCCTCCTATGTGCTGGGCGGACGCGCGATGGAGATCGTGCACGATTCCGCGCAACTCGACCGCTATATCAAGCGGCTGGCCGGCGATCTCGGGCGCCCCTCCGAACTCGTGGTGTCCGAGAAGCGCCCGCTGCTGATCGATCGTTATCTGTCGGACGCCACCGAAGTGGACGTGGATTGCCTGGCTGACGGCAGGGACACGTTCATTGCCGGCATCATGGAGCATATCGAGGAAGCCGGCGTACATTCCGGCGATAGCGCCTGCGCGCTGCCGCCGCATTCGCTGAACGGCGACCTGATCGGCGAACTGGAACGACAGACCCGCGAACTGGCGCTGGCGCTGCATGTCGGCGGGCTGATGAATGTCCAATACGCGATCAAGGATCGCGAAATCTATGTGCTCGAAGTCAATCCGCGCGCCTCGCGCACGGTGCCGTTCGTGGCCAAGGTGATCGGGCTGCCGGTGGCCAAGATCGCCGCCCGCGTCATGGCCGGCGAGACGCTTGAGAGCTTCAAGCTTGAGCCCCCACGCATCCAGCATGTCGGGGTGAAAGAGGCAGTCTTCCCGTTCGCCCGCTTCCCCGGTGTGGATACGGTGCTCGGCCCGGAAATGAAGTCGACCGGCGAAGTGATGGGGCTCGACCGCAATTTCGAGGCCGCCTTCGCCAAGAGCCAGATGGGCGGCGGCACCCGCGTGCCCCGCTCCGGCACCGTCTTCGTCTCGCTGCGCGACGCTGACAAGCCGCGGATCGTCGAAAGCCTGCGGCTCCTGACCGGGCTCGGCTTCAAGGAGATCGCGACCTCGGGCACCAAGCGCTTCCTGGACGATCAGGGCGTGCCGTCGACCAAGATCAACAAGGTTCTGGAAGGCCGGCCGCATATCGTGGACGCCATCAAGAACGGGGATGTCCAGCTGGTCTTCAATACCACCGATGGGGCCCAGGCCCTGGCCGACTCCCGCTCACTGCGCGCTGCTGCCCTCTTGCATAAAGTCCCGTACTACACCACTCTTTCGGGAGCCGTCGCTGCAGCGCGAGGAATTAAAGCCTATGTCGAGGGCGACCTCGAAGTCCGCGCGTTGCAGGATTATTTCGGTCGCCAGGACTGAACCAAGTCCGCCCTGGTGTGTTGGTGACGGTTGTTTTTGACAGAAGTTCTTTCGCGTGCCGGGCGTCAGCGCGGGCCTGCGACAAGCACTTTTGTCTTTTTGTGTCTGGCATCCCTTCAGGGGATGCGGACGGAGGTTGAGAGACGATGGACAAAATCCCGATGACCGCAGCGGGCTACACAGCTCTCGAGACGGAGCTGAAGCATTGCCAGCAGGAGGTGCGCCCGCGCATCATTCATCAAATCACCGAGGCGCGCGGGCATGGCGACCTCTCGGAGAATGCCGAATATCATGCCGCCAAGGAAGCGCAGTCGCATAACGAGGGCCGCATCGCCGAGCTTGAGGACAAGCTTGCGCGGGCCGAAGTCATCGACGTGTCCAAGCTGTCCGGCGACACCGTGAAATTCGGCGCGACCGTCACGCTGGTCGACGAGGATACCGAGAAGAAACAGGTCTGGCAGATTGTCGGCGAACCGGAGGCCGACGCCAAGTCCGGCCGCATCTCCATTTCCTCGCCGCTTGCGCGCGCGCTGCTCGGCAAGAAGAAGGGCGCCAATGTCGAGGTGGTGACGCCCGGCGGCGCCAAGGCCTATGAGGTGCTAAAGGTGGAGTGGCGGTAGCACCGCGCGAAAGCTCTACACCGTTCTATTAAAGATCGCCGGGCTCGCACCCGGCGATTTTTTTGCGGTCCGGCCTGCCTGTGAAAACGCGAGCGGTTACTTGCGCGTAACCGCCGCATCAGAAAAGCCGCCCCCAAAAACCATCGCCTCTGACCAACGCGGTTGTGAACGCACATGCGACCAAAGCCGGATGACAGCACGCCGCGCGCGTGAAACAGCGCTCCGTGCCGGTTTGATTTCGCAGTTCACAAGAGTTCTCAACGTCACTGAAAGACATCTCGACCGCATGGGCGCCGCGCGTGCAGAGCCTGCTGCGTCTCATGGCGGGCTGCTGATCCTGCAATATGGCATGGCCAAGATCGTTGGTTTCCCGGCGCTCGACCGGTTTGCCAAAGTGCAGTCCCCCTGCCGTGGTTCGCCGGCGTGCTTGAACTGATCGGCGGCGCGCTGCGGCATGGCGCGTCCGGCGTGACCCATTGCCCCATGGGGGCAGGATGGTAAAATCGGATATCGAAGACCTTGAACCTCTGGCCGCTCAGCCGCGACCAAGCTTGAGGTCTTCACCCGCCCCGGTCGGAGGGTTTTCCATGCATCGTATCGCCGCGCTCACCCTCGCATCGTTCCTCGCTTTTCCCGCCTCTCCTGCCGCAGCAAACGACTCGAAGCTCTGCTTCAACGTCGACACACCGCCGGATAGCGGAATCGCGGCCTGCGGCCGGCTCATTGCGAGCAAGCGGCTCAAAGCAGGCAGCCTTGCCGACGCGTACATGATGCGCGCGGAATTCTACAACCGGAAGGGCGACTACGATCGCGCGCTGAGCGACGCCGATATGCGACTGCGCCTCACCCCGGTCGATGCGGGATCCTTCCGGCATCGCGCCGCAATATGGATCGGCAAGCGCGACTATGATCGCGCGATGCGCGACGCGGACGAAGCGATCCGGCTCGCACCAAAGGATCCGGCCGGATTCGACGTGCGCGCCTTTCTGCTGCTCCAGACAAAGGACTATGACGGCGCCATTGCGGACTACGATCGGGCGATCCGGTTGGAGCCCAAGATGGCGAACTTTTATGGAGGCCGTGGCACCGCCTGGATGTTCAAAGGCGATGCCCAGCGCGCAATCGCCGATCAGAACCGCGCGCTCGCACTTGAGCCGCGCAATGCCGCTCACTTTTTCAACCGGTCGCTGGCTTTTCGCGATGCAGGCGAACTCGACAAGGCACTGGCCGACGCCGAAAAAGCCAGCGCGCTCAATCCGAATCTGGCCGAGCCGCATGTCTCGCGCGGCCTGATTTACCGGGCGAAGCAGGATTTCACGCGCGCCAGGGCGGCATATGATCGCGCGATCGCAATCAACCCGGCGTCACCGGGTGCATGGACTGGACGTGGCTTGTTGCACGAGGCCATCGGCGATATCGAGAGCGCAAAGAAGGATTTCCAGAAGGCGCTGGACGCGGCCTCCCTGCGCGTCGTGGGGCATAGCGGCGCGATCACCTATTTCGATGTCGGCTCGATCCGCGACCATGACACGGCGCGCGCGCGTCTTGCGGTGCTGGCCGCGACCGAAGGCACCTCGACCCGCGCACAGATCGACGACAGCGGCCGCCGGGTCGCGCTTGTGATCGGAAACGGCGCCTATGCGTCCGCCGGTTCGCTTCCCAATCCGGCAAAGGATGCCGCCGCGATCGCGCGGAACCTGAAGGCAATCGGATTTGAGGTGTCGGAAGGCATCGACCTCAAGCGCGCCGACATGACGCGGGTGATCGGCGAATTCCTGCGCAACGCCACCAACGCGCGGATCGCCGTCCTCTTCTATGCGGGCCACGGCATTCAGATCGACGGCAAGAATTTTCTGCTGCCGGTGGATGCACGTATCGAAAATGGCGCCGAGTTGACCGCGGACATGACCGACCTCGATACAATCCTGGCCGGCCTCGATGACCAGATCCGCACCAACATCGTCATCCTCGATGCCTGCCGCGACAATCCAACGGCAGAGAAAGTCACAAAAGTCGCCGGCGTCAGCCGCTCGGTCGCTGTCCGCTCCGGTCTTGCTGCACCCGCGGGCCTCGGCAAAGGCGCGACGCTCGGCGCCGGCACGCTGCTGGCCTTTGCGACGGCGCCGGGTCAGGTCGCGCTCGATGGCGACGGCGAAAACTCGCCGTTCTCGGCCGCACTCTCGCGCCACATCTCGACGCCGGGGCTGGAAATCCAGCAGGTGCTGACCCGCGTGCGCGCCGAGGTGGTCGCCGCGACTGCCAGCAAGCAGGTGCCGTGGTCGAATTCGTCGCTGCTCGGCGAGGTTTTTCTGGTCGGCGGCAAGCCGTAGATCAGGACCGGCTGCGCCGCAGCACCGCTTCCCCGCGCGGCGACAGCCGGTAACCGACATCGAGGCTTTCGGTAAGCCCAAGCTCCTTCAGTTTCCGGACATCGGCCTTGAACAGCCGTGTCTCGCGTCCGACCTCCGCCGCAAGATCGGCTGCGCGGGTCGCGGGCTTTTTGGCGATCAGCAACAGTACGGGTTGTGTCCAGGGCCGGTCGCGAGACGCGTCCATGCGTTTGAGGCGCTCGACAATCGCGTCTGTTTCGGACTCCGACGGCACGGCACGCCGCAATGCAATGCGCGGGTCGGCACCATCGAACCGCAGCGAGATCCGGTAAATATCGCCGGTTCCTTCCGCTAGCTGCGCCAATAACGCGGCACGCGATGCAAGGCCTGCCTTGCGCGCATCGACTCCGGTAATCGTGGCCGGATCGACACTAGAGATATCCGCAATCGCAATCACGCCAATGGCCGTGCGGAGCTTTGAGCCCGCGCGGACCGAAGCCTTGCGCCAGCGGCGAAACGCAAGCGTGATGTCTCCGGCCGCGATCCCGTCCAGCACGTCACGCCTGAACAGCATCGCAAAGCCAGGCCGCTATTTTATCATGTTGTCGGGGATGAACAGCGCGATTTGCGGAAAGATGATCAGCAGCACCACGCAAAACGCCATTGCCAGCCAGAACGGCATGATGCCGGCAAAGACTTTCGTCAGAGGCACATCAGGGACGAGCCCCTTCACCACGAAAACATTGATGCCGACCGGCGGCGAGATCAGCCCCATTTCCAATAGCACCACCATCAGCACGCCGAACCAGATCAGATCATAGCCCAGCGCCTTCACAATCGGGATCACGATCGGCAGCGTCAGGACAAGGATCGAAAAGCCCTCAAGGAACATCCCGAGCATGATGTAGAACACCATGAAGATGCCGAGGATGGCGATGGATGGCAGATCGAACGAGATCAGCCAGTCGGCAAGCTTCTGCGGCAGGCCGCTCAGCGCGAGAAACGGGCCGAAGACCAGCGCGCCAATCAGGATCAGGAACACGAAGGCCGTGATCTTGACGGTTTCGAGCAACACGAAGGCGAGATTGCCGTTCCCCAATGAGCG
>JAEVZN010000129.1 GCA_023392205.1 Pseudomonadota bacterium | reverse complement strand
GCGGCGAATATTTCTACGACTGGGGCGGCGGCCTTGTCTGGCTCTTGCTGCCGCCGCTGGACGATGCCGGGGCGGAGCGTGTGCATGCCGCAACCTTGCGCTTTGGCGGACACGCCACGTTGATCCGCGCGCCACTGGCCATCCGTGCGTCGGTCGCCGTTTTCCCGCCGCAGGATGCAGGGCTGGCCGCCATCACCCGGCGGGTGAAGGAGAGCTTCGACCCGAAAGGCGTCTTCAATCCCGGCCGCATGTGGGCGGGGGTCTGACATGCAGACGCATTTCTCGCTGGCGCAGCTTGCGGACCCCGACATTGCCGAATCGAACAGGATCCTGCGCGCCTGCGTGCATTGCGGCTTTTGCACCGCGACCTGCCCGACCTATGTTTTGCTTGGCGACGAACTCGATTCGCCGCGCGGCCGCATCTATCTCATCAAGGACATGCTGGAGGCGGGCCGCCCGGCCACCGGCGATGTGGTCAAGCATGTCGATCGCTGCCTGTCCTGCCTGTCCTGCATGACCACCTGCCCCTCTGGCGTGCATTACATGCATCTGGTTGATCATGCCCGCACGCATATCGAGGAGACCTATCGCCGTCCCTGGCGCGACCGCATGGTCCGCAACCTGCTCGCGGCGGTGCTGCCCTATCCGCGACGGCTGCGGGCGGCGCTTGGGCTCGGCACATTGGCGCGGCCTTTTGCCCCGCTGCTCGATGCCATCGGCCTGAAGCCTCTGGCGGCGATGCTGCGGCTGGCCCCCTCGCAAACGCCATCGGCCGCCGGGCCGGCGCCCGGCAGCATTCATCCGGCGCAGGGCCCGCGTCGCGGCCGGGTCGCGCTTCTCTCCGGCTGCGCCAATCAGGTGATGGGTGCGCATATCAATGCGGCGACCATCCGCGTCCTGAACCGCAAGGGCATCGAGGTGGTGACGCCTGTGGGGGAGGGATGCTGCGGCGCGCTGGTTCATCATATGGGCCGCGAACACGCCGCACACGCGCAGGCCAAAGCCAATATCGACCTTTGGATCAAGGAGATGGACGGCGACGGGCTCGACGGGATCGTCATCAATGTGTCGGGCTGCGGCACAACCGTGAAGGATTACGGCTTCATGTTGCGCAACGACGCGGCCTATGCGGACAAGGCTGCGCGGGTGTCGGCTTTGGCGCGCGACATCAGCGAATATCTGGCTTTGTTGCCGCAGGACGATGCGCTGCCGCCGCAGGGTCTGACCGTCGCCTATCATGCCGCCTGCTCCCTGCAGCATGGTCAACGTGTGATCCGTCAGCCGCGCGATCTGCTCGTTCGTCACGGCTTCACATTGCGCGACATTCCCGAGGGTCATCTGTGTTGTGGCTCGGCAGGGACTTACAATATCTTGCAAAGCGACATTGCACGTACGCTGCGAGACCGTAAGATCGCGAATCTCAACACGGTGAGTCCCGACGTGATTGCAGCTGGCAACATTGGATGTATCGCGCAGCTTGCGTCGGGCACGACAACACCGGTGGTTCATCCGATCGAACTGATCGACTGGGCCACAGGCGGCCCGAGGCCGGCGGGATTGACCGGTCGTGCGCCCACGAAGCCGTCCGACACCAATCGGGTGACGGCGATATCCGCTTCCGCTTGATGCGGATGCGAAGCGCAAACAGACGGAGACTTGATGATGGCTAAGAAGGCGAAGAAGGCGAAAAAGGGCAAGAAGGCCAAAAAGGCCAAAAAGGTAAGCCCGGCCAGGAAGAAAAAATCGGTGAAGAAGTCCACCAGGAAGGGCGCCAAGAAAGCCGCCAAGAAGGCTGCAAAGAAATCTCCCAAGAAGTCTTCCAGGAAAACGTCCAAGAAAGCATCCAAGAAGACGGCCGGAAAAGCCAAGAAGACTGCGCGCAAGGGCGCACGCAAGAGCGCTGCAACGAAGGCCGCGTCTGCGCCCGCCAAGAAGGCCCGCAAGTCTGCGCCTCGCAAGGCGCGCAAGGCTGCGCCGCCTCCGGCAGCCGAGCCGAGCGCGCCCGCTGAAACCAGCGAGTCCAGCGAGTCCTCGTCGGGCGGCCGCGGCTCTTTGCTGACGGGCGGCTTCCGCCCATTCGGCGGCTCGAGCGACAGCCAGACCTGACGCAAGGCGAAGATGCGCCGGTGCCCCGGACCGGCGGCGGCGGCAAAGGGCGGCCCGGATATCTTCAGTCCGGGCCGCCCCTTTTTCGGCTCCCGCATTGTCCGGCTCGTCGCAACCGCTTCCGTCCGCTTTGTTCCCCGATATCGATCGGTATTGACGCTGCCCCTGTCACCGCGAGCGTCAATTGCGTCCATTCGCCCTGCGCCATAGCATTCTCGCAGAGACGGTGGCACAACCCGTCCGGCAATCACCAAAGATGATCGGGAGGTCACGCGATGCCCTACAACATCCTTATCCTCGGCGCCGCCTATGGCTCGCTGCTCGCCTCGAAGATGCTTTTCGGGGGTCACCGCATTCATCACGTCTGTCTGCCGGCCGAGGCCGATCTCATCAATGCCGAGGGCATCAAGGTGCGGCTGCCGGTGCGGGGCCGCAAGGATCACGTATTGCTGGATTCGCAGAAGCTGCCGGGCAAGGTGACCGCGGGCGGCGCTGCCGGCGTCAATCCGGGCGATTACGATCTGGTGGGGCTCGCGATGCAGGAGCCGCAATACCGTTCGCCAGGCGTGCGCGAATTGCTGGATGCGGTCGCGAAATCGCGGGTTCCGTGCATGTCGATCATGAATATGCCGCCGCTGCCCTATATGAAGCGGATCCCCGGCCTCGATGCGGAGACGCTGAAGCCCGCCTATACCGATGCCTCGGTGTGGGACAATTTCGAGCCCGGCAAGCTGACCTTGTGCTCTCCGGACCCGCAGGCGATCCGCCCGCCGGACGAGCCCGCCAACGTGCTGCAGGTCACGCTGCCGACCAATTTCAAGGTCGCCCGCTTTGAGGATGACAAGGACACGGCGATCTTGCGCCAGCTCGAAAAGGACATTGACGGGGTGCGCTTCGATCCGGGCGACGGGACCCCGATCGAATTGCCGGTGAAGCTGCGCGTGCACGATTCATTGTTCGTGCCGCTGGCCAAATGGGCGATGCTGCTGGCCGGCAATTATCGCTGCGTGACGCAGGATGGCATGCGCACCGCACAGGAAGCGGTGCATAGCGACATCGAGACGTCGCGTGCGGTCTATAATTTCGTGAACGATCTGGTCGTAAAGCTTGGTGCAGCGCCCGCCGACCTGGTGCCGTTCGAGAAATATGCGGCCGCTGCGCAGAGCTTGTCGCGACCGGCCTCGGCCGCCCGCGCCCTCAATAACGGCGCGCCGTTCATCGAGCGGGCCGACAAGCTGGTGCAACTCATCGCCAAGCAGAAGGGCCTAAGCCTTCCTGCCATCGACGCCCAGGTTGCGCTGGTCGATGCCAGGATCGAGGCGAATCGCAAGAAAGCGGCCTGATCCCGGCGGTGTAACGCCGTCTTTCGTCGAGCAAATTGCCAATCGGTGCCGGAAAACCCTGTTTTCCGGCACTTTTTTTGTGACATCCGCGCAACAGCAGGTTGGATTGTGACAGCGGCGTGTGGGTTAGAGCGGTTCATGTTTTGACGGAAGCGTATCCTGCATTGACGAAGTAATTTGTGCACTCGCCTGGCTGGATGGTGGTGACGAGGGTTCCGATCTGCCGCCATGTGTCCTCGACCGTCCGCCTTTG
>JAEVZN010000108.1 GCA_023392205.1 Pseudomonadota bacterium | reverse complement strand
GCGCAATGGCGACATCGATCTCGTGATTTCTCCCGCCGGCCAGACCAACGACCCGCGAGATATCGAGCGCGAGGTACTGGTGCGCGATCGCTTTGCCCTGATTGCGCGTGCGCAACATCCCCTGAGCCGGGTCAAATCGGCAGCGCTCAGACAATTCAGGGACTTCCCCTGGGTGATGCCCGATCCAAACACCGCAATGTACCGCCATATCGAACTGGTCTTCTCGGCCGAGAACGAGCCGTGGCCCGCGGCCATCGTCAGCACGAATTCGATCACCGCGATCAGGTCGCTATTGCTGTATACGGATTTCGTGACGATCTCCTCGCGCAGCGTGATGGGTCCGGACATCGCCGCGGGCCTGCTCGTGGCGATCCCGTTCCGCAGGCAGCATTTCACGCGCGATATCGTGCTGCGCCGGCGCCGGCATATCGGCAGGACGCCCTTGTCCGAAAAATTCCTGCAGCATCTGCGTGCGGTCGCGGGCAAATAGGGCAGGCGCCGCCCGGCGCCTGCATCCCATCCGCGCCCGGCGGCCCGCGCTACAACACCACGATCCCGGAATGCTTGGCCTTGTCGTCGGGCTCGACATGGATCGAGATCAGCGCGTCCTGCATCTCGGCCTTGATGGCGCGCTCCAACCGGTCGCAGATGTCATGCGCCTGTGTGACGCTCATCTCGCCGGTCACCACAAGATGGAAATCCACAAACGTCATGCGGCCGGCCTGACGGGTGCGCAGATCGTGCACCTCGATGGCGCCATCTGCGTTGGCGGCGATGACCGCTCGCACGCGGGCAAGGTCAGCGGCCGGCAAGGCCTCATCGAGCAGTCCGCCCAGAGAATCCTTCATCAGCCGTCCGCCCGACCACAACACATTCACCGCCACCAATGCTGCAAGCAGCGGATCGAGCCAGGTGAGACCGGTGACGACAGCCAGCGTGACACCCACGATGACACCGGCCGACGAGACGACATCGGTCATCAGATGGCGGCCGTCGGCGACCAGCGCAGGCGAGCGATGCTTGCGGCCCTGCATGATCAGCACATAACACCAGACACCGTTGATGACCGAGGCCAGCGCATTCACGGCCAGCCCCTGCCACGGCGCATCGAGCAGCCGCGGCGCATGCCAGGCAAGCCAGGCCTCGCGGAAGATGGCCAATGCAGCGATGACGATCAGCACGCCCTCGGCGACGGCCGAGATATATTCGGCCTTGTGATGGCCATAGGGGTGATTGTCGTCGGCCGGTTGCGCAGCGAAGCGGATGGCGATCAATGCGGCGACGGCGGTGGCGACATTGACGATGCTCTCGATCGCATCCGACAGCAATGCCACGCTGCCGGTCATCGCATAGGCAAGAAATTTCAGACCCAGAACGACAAGGCCGATGGCAATGCTGGCAATGGCGAATTGCTGGAGACGTTTCATCGGCTCATGCTGGCGAAGACAATGCGGCTCAAGATCCGTGAAGCAAGGATCTCGGAAATCAAGATCTCGGAATCGATAAATGCGGAGCAGGATCGATGCCGCCGATCTAGGCGCGCATCGTGCTGCAAGCAAGCCGCGCGCCGGTTTTCACGTCGAATTCATGCGCCGAATATCATGTATAGGGCGCGACGATGCCGATGTGTCACGTCTTCGATTGCGACTGATTTGCATCAGCAGTCTCAAACGAGGCTGATGCTGTCAGTTGCGCACGGCCGACAGGGCCCGCTCGCCCGGCGCGCTCGCCTCGGCTGCATGGCGGAAATGTTCTTCACGGCGGCGGGGCAGGGCGGAGGGATATTCGCGCTGCAGGAATTCGATCATCTGCTCGCGCACCGCGCAGCGCAGATCCCAGACCTGCGGCGAATTGCGGCCCGACACCAGCATGCGCAACTCGATCGTATCGCCGCGTGCATCGGTCACCTGCAGATTGACCACATTGCCGTCCCATAACGGCGACTGGCGTGCGATGCGTTCCAGTTCTGTGCGCAGCCTCGAGATGGGCGCCGTGTAATCCACATAGATGAACACGGTGCCGATCAGCGAGGCGGTCTCGCGCGTCCAGTTCTGGAACGGCTTTTCCATGAAATAGGACAACGGCACGATCATCCGCCGCCAGTCCCATAACTTGATGACCACATAGGTCGCGGTGATCTCCTCGACCCAGCCCCATTCGTTTTCCACCACCACGGCATCGTCGATACGGATCGGCTGAGTCATGGCGATCTGCAGGCCGGCGAGGAGGCTGGTCAGCAACGGCCGCGCGGCAAAGCCCACCACGATGCCTGCAATGCCGGCGGAGGCGAACAGGGAAACGCCGAATTGCCGGACCGCTTCGAAAGTCATCATTGCCGACGCGGCGGCGATCAGGACCACGACGGTCTGGATGGTTCGCCGCAACACTCGCACCTGCGTCACATGCTTGCGCGCAAGCAAATTGTCTTCGACATCGACCCGGAAGCGCAGCAGATAGACATCGGCTGCCATGTTGATTGCGATCAGCGCCAGCCATCCCAGCATGACGATGAAGCCGACCTGGAACAGCCGTCCGAGGCCGGCCGCCAGTTGCGGGTCATAGGGGATGTTGCGGGCGGCGATCGACAGGGCCAGCAGGATCATCGCATAGCGCAGCAGGCCCTTGCAGCGCCGGATGAAGGAAAACACCAGCGGATTGCGGTCGGCAAAGACGTGCCGCATCAGGCGGACAAGCAGCCAGAAGAGGGCGAGGGCCATCAGGACGGCGGTCAGCATCAGGACCGCGGCCAGGGCGGGGGCCGGGATTGCGCGGATGGCGGAATCGAGCCCGTTCAGGACATTCCAATTCGTCATCTGACGCACTATGCCACAGGCGAGCGGCCCGGTTGAACCCCGCGAGGTGCCGCAATTCAGCGCAAGTGGCGCTTGCAAAGGCTGCGGGCCTGCGCCGGCTGGACTTCACTGCCGCCCGGTGGCATGTAGCGCGCGTCACGAAAAGCGCGCCCCATGAAAACTTTCCTCACCCGATTCTTCACCTGGTGGAACGGCCAGACGCTCAACACGCAGCTCTGGACCTGGCTGTATGGCGAAAGCGTCGGCGAGGACGAATACGGCAACCGCTATTACCGCACCAAGGGCGGCAAGATCGACCCGGTGCTCGGCTTCGAGCGGCGCTGGGTGATCTATAACGGCTATGCGGAAGCCTCGACCATTCCACCGTCATGGCATGGCTGGATGCATCACATCGTCGACGTGCCGCCGACCGCCGAAACCTACAAGCCGCGCCCCTGGGAGAAGCCGCATCGCCCGAACATGACCGGCACGCCGGCCGCCTACCGGCCGCCCGGATCGACGCTTGCCGCTGGCCGCAGGCCCAAGGCGACCGGCGATTACAAGGCCTGGAAGCCGGGCGAGTAACGCTTTTTCCGCACCTGCGGCGGTCCTATTTTTTTGGACCTCGTAAAAGCAAACGCGGCACCGCAAGGCGCCGCGTCTTTTTTGATCGCTTCTTTGATGCAGCGACGACGATCCGCGATTACATCGTGCCCTGCAGCCCGAGATCGCGCACCAGCGTGCCCCATTTCTCGCGCTCTTCACCGAAATATTTCTGCATGCCCTCCACCGAAGGCGTGTCGATCGGGATCAGCCCGATATTGCTGGCGAGCTTGACCATTTCCGGGTCGGACATGATCTTCTTCATTTCCGCATGAAGGCGGTCCACGATCTCCTTCGGCGTACCGGCGGGCGCCAGCAGCGTGTGCCAGGACACGGCCTCGAAGCCCGGCACATTGGCCGCTTCCGCGAAGGGCGGAATATCCGGCAGCGTCGGCAGGCGTGCTTCCGAGGACACCGCCAGGGCGCGCAGCTTGCCGTCCTTGATCAGCG
>JAEVZN010000018.1 GCA_023392205.1 Pseudomonadota bacterium | reverse complement strand
CGACATGGGTGGGCTTGAGCTTGCGGCGCGTGGCGATCGTTTCGCCGTCTGCGCCGATGATCCATTGCCCCATATAAAGCGAGCCGCCCTGCTTCTCGCTATGACCCATGACAACCATGATGTTGTTGTCCTTGGCCGCCCTGGCGAGACGGTCGGCCTGCGGCGAGCCATAGACGAGCGAATTGTCGTGATAGCGCTGCACGAACTGCATGCCCCAGGCGGGCGAATCCAGCCAGATGAACCACGGATAGCCGGGCAGGAATGTCTCCGGGAACGCGATCAGCGACGCGCCGTTTGACGCCGCCTGCGCAATCAGCGACACCGCCTTGTCGACGCTCGCATCGAGATCGAGAAAGACGGGCGACGCCTGCACGGCAGCGGCCTTGAATTTCGGATGGTCGATCGGCATGGCGAATGCTCCCTGCGGCTGATGGCTGTCATGTCCGGCAATCCGCCACAGGTTAACGGGACCGCGATCACGGCGCTTGCACAGGGCGCGCACCGGACTTGACTGAGAGTCGCATTCGCCACTTTTGCATGGACAGCGCGGCGATTGACGCTACGCTTGCCGCCGATCACGCATGCAGAAGGTGACGCATGCAGAAGCACTGGTCGACCGACACCGTGGCACTGCGCGACCGGCTTTCCTATTGGGTGGAAGCCGTCTGCGAAACTTATGTGCAGCTCGATTGCGACGCGCCGAAAGGCGAGCGCGCATTCTGCGGCGAGATCGCTGCGCGGCAATTGGCGACGCTCGGTCTGTCGCGCGTGACCTCGGCACCGCAACATGTCAAGCGCACGCCGGCCAAGATCGCGCTGGCGACGGAAGACTATTTTCTGGTCAGCATCCAGATATCCGGCCATGGCATCGTCATCCAGGACGGCCGCGCCGCGCAGCTTAAGCCCGGCGACTTCGCCTTGTACGATTCGACGCGGCCCTATGAACTCGTGTTCGACCGGCCGTTTTCACAGCATGTGCTGCAATTGCCCGGCGCCGTGCTGCGCAGCCGCCTGCGTAATACCCATACATTGACCGCGCGCAAGGTGCGCGGCGATCGCGGTGCCGGTCACCTGATGATCGGCATGATCAATACGCTGGCGGCCGATATCGATACACTGGAAACAGGCTCCGTCACCGCCATCGCCGAGAGCGTGGAGAATATTCTCGTGGCCGGGCTGTGCTCGCTGCCGGGCGCATCCGATCCGCTGGTCTCGCAGCTCACCGCCTATCATCGCGACCAGATCAAGGCCTATGCGCTGCGGCGGCTGCGCGATCCGCGCCTGTCGGTGGGCGAGATTGCCGCGCATCTGCGGCTGTCGCCGAGCACCATCTATCGCGCCTTTGCGGGCGAGCCGAATTCGCTCAATGCCTGGATCTGGAATCAGCGCCTCGACGCTGCGCGCCGCGACATCTGCGACCCGGCGCTGGTCCGGCGCAGCATCAGCGAGATCGCCTTCGCCTGGGGCTTCAACGATGCAGCGCATTTCAGCCGCATCTTCCGGCATCGCTTCGGGTGTTCGCCGCGCGCGCTGCGAGCGGAAAGCTGCAAGCCCTCCTGATGCGGCAAAGGCTCAACCACGCGGCCGGTCGTTGCCTGCCGTCCTGTGAAACTTGCCGATCAACGACGCCGTCACCACGATCACGGTGACCAGCGCGATCATCACCGTAGAGACCGCATTGATCTCCGGCTTCACGCCGAGCCGCACCTCGGAATAGATACGGATCGGCAGGGTGGTCGCGCCGGGGCCGGTGGTGAAGCTCGCGATCACAAGATCGTCGAGCGACAGCGTGAAGGCCAGCATATATCCCGCCAGCACCGCCGGAAGGATCAGCGGCAGCGTCACCGTGAGAAACGTGCGCAGCGGCCGCGCACCGAGATCCATCGCTGCCTCTTCGAGGCTCCAGTCGAACGACAATAGCCGCGATTGTACGATCACCGCCACGAAGCAGGTGGTGAGCGTGGTATGCGCCAGCATGGTGGTCCAGAAGCCGCGCTCGACATCGACGGCAACGAACAAGAGCAAAAGCGCCAACCCCAGTATGACTTCCGGGATCACCAGCGGCGCATAGACCATGGCCGAGAATGGCAGCCGACCGCGGAAGCGCCCCATCCGCACCAGCGCCAGTGCCGCCAGCGTCCCGATGATGGTGGCCAGCGTCGCGGAGAGAAAGGCGATGCGCAGGCTGACCCACGCCGCCTGAATGATCGCTGAATCCTCAAGCAGCGCCCTATACCAGCGCACGGACCAGCCTCCCCAGACCGATACCAGCCGGGAATCGTTGAACGAGAAGACGATCAGGATCGCGATCGGCAGATAGAGAAACGCCAGACCGAGCGCGACAGAGACGATATTGAAGGGGCTCGCGCGATGCATGTCAGGACCGGTCCAGCGCACGCGCCTGGATATGCTGATACAGCATGATCGGGATCAGCAGGATCGCCAGCAGCACGGCCGCCAGCGCGGAGGCCACCGGCCAGTCCTTGTTGGAGAAGAACTCGGTCCACAGGGTCTGCCCGATAAACAGCGATTGCGATCCGCCGAGCAGGTCGGGGATCACGAATTCGCCGACCGCCGGAATGAAACAGAGCAGCGCGCCCGCCAGCAATCCCGGCCAGGCCAGCGGCAAGGTGATCAGCCAGAACGCCTTCCAGCGCGGGCAGCCGAGATCGGCGGCGGCTTCAAGCAGGCTGTCGTCCATCTTCTCGAACGAGGCATAGAGCGGCAGCACCATGAAGGGCAGGTACGAATAGACGATACCGATGAACACCGCGGTATCGGTTGCAAGCCATGTCACCGGCGCGGAGATGATCCAAAGCGCCATCAGCACATCGTTGAGCAAGCCGTCGCGCTGCAGAATGTTGATCCAGGCATAAATGCGGATCAGGAACGCGGTCCAGAACGGCAGGATCACCGCCGTCAGCAGCAAGGGCTGCAGCCAGCCCGGCGCGCGCGCCATGCCATAGGCCATCGGAATGCCGATCGCCATCAGGATCAGCGTGGCGATGGACGCGATCGTCAGGCTGTGCAGGTAAGAGGCGAGATAGAGATCGTCGCTGAACAGAAACCGGTAATTGTCGAGCGACAGCGCGCCGATAAAATCCTTCAGGCCCTGCCATCCGCCCGCCGCATCGAAGACCGGGCTATAGGGCGGCTGCGCCAGTTGCGTTTCCGACAGGCTGATGCGCAGCACGATCAGGAACGGGATCAGCAGGAAGATCACGAGCCACAGATAGGGCAGACCGATCACGGCCAGCCGGTACAGGCGTCCCGCATTTTCAGTGGCGCGCATCGCTCACTCCCGCAGCAGGATGGCGGCATCCGGCGCGAAATGCAGCGCCGTGCGGTCGCCCCGGTGCACAAGCTGCGAAGCGCGGCGGTCAGTATTGGCAACCGAGGCGCGGACCACCTGCCCGTCATCGAGCCGCACCTTGTAGACCGACAGATCGCCGAGATAGGCGATATCCGTCACCACGCCGGAAAAGCTGTTCGGCCCGTCCTGCGCCGTCGCAGCCAGCGTCATCTTTTCCGGCCGCACGGCGACGCTGACGCGCTCGCCCGCGCTGGCATCGGTGGCGGCAACCGCCAGCGCGCCCGCCGCGCTGTCGATGCGCACGCGCCCTGAAACATTGTCCGTCACCTGGCCTTCGAAGATATTCACCTCGCCGATGAATTCGGCCACCCAGCGCGTGCGCGGCGCCTCGTAGATCTCGGCCGGCGTGCCGACCTGCACCAGCCGACCGTTCTGCATCACCCCGATCCGGTCGGCCATGGTCATCGCCTCCTCCTGGTCGTGGGTGACGATGATGAATGTGAGCCCGAGCCGCTGTTGCAGGGCCATCAGTTCGAATTGCGTTTCGTCGCGCAGCTTCTTGTCCAGCGCGCCGAGCGGCTCGTCGAGCAGGAACACCTTGGGCGATTTGGCGAGTGCGCGCGCCAGCGCCACCCGCTGCCGCTGGCCGCCCGAGAGTTGATGCGGCTTCCGGGTGGCGAAATCCTCAAGCTTGACCAAAGCCAGCATCTCGGCCACCCGCGCATCGATGCGCGCGCGCGGCCAGCTCTCCTGCTTGAGGCCGAAGGCGATATTGGCTGCCACGCTCATATGCGGGAACAGCGCATAGCTCTGGAACATCATGTTGACCGGCCGCTCGTAAGGCGGCGTCGACACGATATCCGCGCCGTCGAGCAGGATCTCGCCACTGTCGGGCGTCTCGAAGCCTGCCACCATGCGCAACAGCGTGGTCTTGCCGCAGCCGGAGGGGCCGAGCAGCGCGAAGAACTCGCCCGGCGCGATATCGAGCGACACATTGTCCACGGCGGTGAAGGCGCCGAACCGCTTGGTCACGGCCGCGATGCGCAGCATGGGATGCGGGGCAGACGAATGGTGCGCAGCACCGGACGAACCATCGGACATGACGATTTTTCCGGACCGGGGAGAGAGCGAATGGACGGGCGAAAGGCCTGTCTAGCCGCCAGAGGGCGAAGGCTCAAGGACCTATAGTTGCGCCGATCACCCCGGTCTTGAAAGTCAGTGCCCCGCTAGCACTTCCCTCACCCCAGCCAGGACGGTTCCGCGGGATGCGCCAGCGCATCCGACCCGACCGCCGGGCGGCGCGGGGCCGGGCCATAATAATCACCGATCCGCACCATCTCGCGTGGCTTGGCGCGCACCGCGACAATGCGCTGATGCAGCGTCATCGCCGAGACGGGTTTGCAGAGGAATTCGTTCACGCCGAGCCGCACGGCCTCGACCACCTGTTCGCGGTCGACCTGGCCGGTCAGCATCACGATCGGCACGGCCGGCTTCGGAAAGGTGAGCGGCGAGCGCACGATGCGCATGAATTCCGGGCCGTTCAGGTCCGGCAGATCCCAGTCGAGGATCACCACATCCGGGTTGAGGGTGAGAATGGCCTCCAGTCCGGAGACGCCGTTCTGCGCCTCGGAGAAAGTCTTGATCCCGCAGGCCAGCAGCAGGCTGCGGATGACCTTGCGCATGTAATAATCGTCATCGATCACTAGTACGCGGGTGGAGTGGATCAGGGCTTCGAGATGTTTGGGAGTGCGGATCATTGCTGCGACGACATCCGAGTAAGTGTCTTCCCGTCCGAGGAACGGGCATTCCGGGCGGCTTCTACGTGGATGAACCAAAGCATCCGCGCCTTGCGATGACTTCAACACGTTGCGTAAAACTTGAACGGAACCGTGCGGATTCCGCGCAGCGCGCGCATGGTTTTTCGCGCGGTCATGCGAGGGTGAAGGCGCAATTAAGCGCGGCTCAGGAAGAGCTTAAAGTTCGCTTTACGGCGTCCTGCCAGCCCTGCCATTTGCGCGCGCGGGTGGCGCCGTCCATCTGCGGCAGGAACCGGCGCTCACACTGCCATTGCGCTGCAAAGCCTTGGAAATCCGGGCAAATTCCGGCGCCTTGCCCGGCGAGATAGGCGGCGCCGAGGGCGGTCGTTTCCTGAATGACAGGACGGTCCACGGGCGCGTTCAGGATGTCGGCCAGAAATTGCATGGCAATGTCGGACGCACACATGCCCCCGTCGACACGCAGCACGGTGTCGCCCGCATCGGGCCAATCCGCGCGCATCGCCTGCATCAGGTCGCGGGTCTGGTAGCCGACGGATTCGAGCGCCGCGCGCGCCAATTCGGGCGCTCCGGTGTCGCGGGTGAGGCCAAAAATGGCCGCGCGCGCCTGCGAATCCCAGTACGGCGCCCCCATCCCCACAAAGGCCGGGACGAGATAGACTGCGGCGGAGAGGTCGGCGCGCGCCGCAAGGGAATCGCAATCCGCCGATGCGCGAATAAGGCCCAAACTGTCGCGCAACCATTGCACCGAGGCACCCGCCACGAAAATCGCGCCCTCCAGCGCATAAGTCCGCTCCCCGGCAATCTGGTAGGCGATGGTTGTGAGCAGGCGATGCGCCGACCGGACTGCCTGCGCGCCGGTGTTGATCAGCGCGAAAGCCCCTGTCCCGTAGGTCGACTTCATCATGCCCGGCGCGAAACAGCCCTGCCCGATGGTCGCGGCCTGCTGATCGCCGGCAATCCCGAGAATGGGAATGCTTCCACCGAACAATGTCGTCGTGCCGAAATCGCCGACGCTGTCACGGACCTCCGGCAGCATGGACAGCGGCACGCGGAATATGTTCGTAAGTTCCTCGTCCCATTCGCCGCGATGGATATCGAACAGAAGCGTACGCGCCGCATTCGTGGCATCGGTTGCGTGCACGCGGCCGTCCGTCAAACGCCAGGCCAGATACGTATCGACGGTGCCAAAGGCGAGATACCCTGCTTCAGCTGAACGTCGGGCGCCCGGAATCGTATCGAGCAGCCAGGCGATCTTGGTCGCGGAAAAATATGGATCGAGAAGAAGACCGGTCCGCGCCGAGATCGATGCCTCAAGCCCGTCGTCGCGCAGGGCATTGCAAACATCGTCAGTCCGGCGATCCTGCCAGACGATCGCGTTATGGATCGGCCGCCCAGTCCGGCGATCCCAGACGAGGACGGTCTCACGCTGATTGGCAATCCCGATCGCCGCAACATCACGCGGCGCAAGGCCTGACTGCGCGAGTGCGGCCTCTGCGGTCGCGAGGACACTCCGCCAAATCTCTTCCGGATCGTGCTCGACCCAGCCGGAAGCCGGGTGAATCTGCCGAAACTCCTCCTGCGCCGATGCCAAAGGTCGCAGCGATGCATCGAACACTATGGCGCGGCTCGAACTGGTTCCCTGATCGATGGCGAGGATGGCCGTCATGCTCACTCGGCAGCTTTTACAATTGTCCTGTCACGCATGAAGCGTTCAAGCGTGCCGACCTGCGCGTCATCGAGGCGAAGGCCGAGCTTTGTCCGCCGCCAAAGGATGTCCTCCGAATCGAGTGCCCATTCATGGGCCATCAGATAGCGGATTTCTGCTTCATAAAGATCGGCTCCAAAATGCGCGCCGAGTTCCTGGCGGCTTTTGACCTTGCCGAGAAGAGTATCGACCCGCGTGCCATAGGCGCTCACCAGACGCTCGGCGCACGAATCGGTCAGGAACGGCCAGTTTCGCTTCACACGAGCAATCAGCGCATCAACGCCGTTGAATGGGAAGTCGCCGCCGGGCAATGGCGCCTGCGCGGTCCATGCTTTGGCCGGCACAAATACGTCCGCCAGTTTGCCGAGGACAGCCTCTGCCAGTCTGCGATAGGTGGTGATCTTGCCCCCGTAGACAGTCACCAGCGGCGCACGTCCGTATCCCCTGTCGCATGCGATGTGATAGTCCCGCGTCACATCTTCCGGCTTCCTGGAGCCATCGTCGAAGAGCGAACGCACACCGGCAAAGGTATGCACAATATCGGACGGCGTGACGGGCTGCCGGAAATTACGTGAGGCCGTTTCGCAGAGATAGGTTATCTCGGCGGCCGATGCGGATACATGCGACGGGTCACCGGCGAAATTCTCGTCGGACGTTCAAATCAGCGTAAAATCCCGTTCAAATAGCAAAGCAAACACGACGCGGCGGTCCGCGTTCTGAAAAATATAAGCCGTGTCGTGATCGAAAAGCCGGCGCGTTACGATATGGCTGCCCTTCACCAGCCTGACGGGAGCCCTTGCCACGTGCCGAAGAACGGTTTCGGCGACGGATCCGACCCATGGCCCCGCAGCGTTGACAAGCGTACGGGCCGTTGCGACATCGCGGCTGCCCCGGCTGTTCAGGGTCAGCGTCCATATCCCTGCGCGTTCTGCCCTGATGCATTTCGTCCGCGTTCGAATCGTGGCGCCGCGTTCGGCGGCATCCATCGCGTTCAACACGACGAAACGTGCATCGTCCACCCAGCAATCCGAATAAAGAAATCCGTTATTGTGGCTACGCTTGAGCGGTGTGCCGAGGTGATGATGCGTCAGATCCACGACCTGGGTCGAAGGGAGAATCCGCCTTCCGCCAATGTGATCGTAGAGAAGCAGCCCCAGACGCACCAGGAAGGGTGCGCGCACGTCCGGCCGGGATGGCAGTAGAAAGCGCAATGGCCTGATGATATGCGGTGCGTTGCGCAGCAATATCTCGCGTTCTCTGAGGGCTTCGCGGACCAGCCAGAACGCTCCCTGTTCGAGATATCGCAGGCCGCCATGGATCAGTTTGGTTGAGGCCGATGACGTGCCGGACGCCAGATCGTCCTTCTCCACCAGCAACACCCGCAATCCACGGCCGGGGGG
>JAEVZN010000012.1 GCA_023392205.1 Pseudomonadota bacterium | reverse complement strand
TCGGGGTCGATCTGGATCGGGCCGCGCGGGCTCGCATATTTCCAGCCCTTGAGAGCGGCCACGGCCTTCTCGCCGTCCATCTTGCCCTTCAGTTCCTTCACGGCATGCACGATGGCGGCCATGCCGTCATAGCCGGCGACGGCCATGAAATCGGGCGTGGAATCCGCGCCATATTCCTTCTTCCAGGCCTCGACGAATTTCTTGTTTTCCGGCGTGTCGAGATCGGCATTGTAGTGATGCATGGTGATCACGCCATCGGCCGCCTTGCCCATCGGCTGCAACTTGGTGTCCTGGGTGAGGTCGCCCGGACCGATCAGCTGGATGCCGGCGTCCTTCATGCCGAGCGCGGCATAGGTGCGCACGACCGCCGAGGAGTGATCGCCACCCGGCACGAAGACGAAGAACACGTCAGGCTTCTTGTCCTTGGCGCGCTGGAAGAACGGCGTGAAATCGGGAACGGCGTTGGCACCGCCCATCGGAATCTCGTCGATCACCTTGCCGCCATTGGCCTCGAAAGCCATCTTGAAGGCCGCGAGGCTGTCCTTGCCGGGCGGGAAGTCGGTATAGCCGATCACAGCGGTTTTGGCCTTGAGCTGCTTGGCCGCCGCTTCGCCCATGGCATGTCCGGCATGCCACATGCTGAAGGACGTGCGAATGTAGTTGGGCGACATGTTGGTGATATGCGCGGTGCCGGCATTCATGATAACCGCGAGCTTCTTGCCGGCGGTGACAAGCGGCGCGGAGGCGATGGCATTGGGCGAATAGACCCAGCCGGCCAGCACATCCACCTTGTCCTGCGTCAGCAATTCCTGCACGACGATCTTGGCCGTGGCGCCGCTGGCGTCCTTGGCGTCGCGCTTGATGAGCGAGATGTTGTAGGGCTTGATCTCGTCGGCATGCAGCTTGAGATAAAGTTCCGCGCCGCGGTCGATCGGCTGCGACAGCTCGGCGCCGACACCGGTATAGGGCAGCACCAGCCCGACCTTGATATCCTGGGCCTGCGCCATGCCCGCGGCCAGACCCAGAGCAAGACCGGCCATAACGATACGTTTTGCCATTAGGTAACCTCCCAAATTCCGCTTAGCGGATTGATTTGGCGCGATACTAGTGGGCAAGCGGTATCATCCGCAAGGGCGAAGCCCGCGCATAGTGAAGCAGCCGCGTGCGCTGCGTACACGGCGCGAAAGCAGGCAGACCGCGTTCTGCCTACATCGTCACCCAGCCGGCCGGGGGCGTCTTGCCGGGATGGACTGTCCCGCAATGCGGGCAGGTGCGCGCTTTTTCGTCGGCGTAGAAGGCCTCGTAGAGCGGCGGCAGGTCCTTCACGATATCCTTCACCTGCACCTCGACGCGGTGCACGCGGCCGCCGCAATTGAAGCAGAACCACTCGAAACCGTCGCGCATGGTCTCGGATCGTGTGCCCTCGACGACCAGACCGACCGAGCCTTCCACCGGCCTTTGCGGCGAGTGACGCACATGCGGCGGCAGCAGGAACACCTCGCCCTCGCCGATCTTCACGTCATAGATTTTGCCCTCTTCCGCGATTTTCAGGATCATGTCGCCTTTAAGTTGATAGAAAAATTCCTCCACCGGGTCGTCGTGGAAATCGACTCGCTGGTTGGGACCGCCCACGATCATCACGACCATTCCGGTTTTCTGGTCGAACAATTGCTTGTTGGAGACCGGCGGCTTCAGACTGCCCTTGTTGCGTTCGATCCAGTCCTGGAAGTTGAACGCCGTCATGCGCGGATGTGCGGTCATCATGGGCTCCTTGGTCTAGCGATGGGTCGCGCCGCCATCAACCGTGATGCATTGGCCGGTCAGGAAGGCCGATGCATCGGAGGCGAGAAACAGCGCGGTACCGGTCAAGTCGTCGGGCGTTTCCGGACGCGGGATGCATTGCTGCGCGACAATACGCGTCTTCTGTTCCGGCGACACCGTCTTGCGTTCGATCTCGGTGAAGGTGGCGCCCGGCAGGATCGCATTGACGGTGATCCCGTCCGCGCCCAGTTCGCGCGCCATCGATCCGGTCATGCCCGCCAATGCGCCCTTTGACGCAATGTAATGCAGATAATTCGGCCGCCCCATGGTGACGGCGCCGGAGGCCATGTTGATGATACGGCCCCATTTCGCCCGCCGCATCAACGGCAACACGGCTTGCGCGCACAGAAAGGGGCCGGTGACATTGACGCGCAGCACCTGCTCCCATTCCTGTAGAGGAATCCGGTCGAAGGGCCGCATCTCCAAAGTCGAGAAGATTCCGGCATTGTTGATCAGCACGTCGATGCGTCCGTAACGCTGTTCGACCTTGGCGATCATGGCGGCGATCGAATCCGGCTGCGACACATCGGTCGCAACCGCCAGCGCCTCGCCCTGCGCCTCGGCGATCTCCTGCGCCACGCGTTGCGCGCTGTCGGCATTCCGCTCGGCGATGACGGGAACGGCCCCGCAGGCGGCGAAGGCATGCGCGAAGACCCGCCCGATCCCCTGCCCCGCGCCGGTGACGATGACCACGCGGCCCTTGAGGGATGCGAAGTCCTTTGCGGCTTTCGTCGGTGTCATGTCCGGTGTCCTGGCTGCGCTCATGCCGCTTGCGACGCGGCCAGCGTCTCCAGGGCCACCCTCGCGTCCCATGGCGTCCACCACGGCTTGATGCCCAGATCGCGGGCGATGATGCCGGCCGTGATATAGCTCGGTCCGCCGGAGATCGCACCGCCCGGATGCGCCCCCGACCCCGCATAATAGAGATTGGGAATGGGCGTGCGATAGCCGAAATGGTTGTACATCACCTGCTCGGCGTTGAAGGCGCCCATGAAGATGTCGCCGCCGCGCATGTTCGGAAATTCCAGCACATATTCGCGCGCCGTATAGGCATAGCGGCCGATGATGTTGTCCTTGGTCATGTTCGGACAATAGCGCGCATAGACCTCCTCGATCTTGTCGGAAAATTCCTCCTTGAAAGTCTCGTAGTCGCTGTCGCTCATGTCCTCGAGCAGCGGCATCACATGCCAGGCATAGGTCGTGTGCTTGCCCGGCGGCGCCTGGGTCGGGTCGAGCAGGCTCAAGGGCCCTGAACCGAACTGGATCAGACTCGGGATACGGCCGGCCTGCACGTCCTGATGCGCCGAGAACAGATCCTGCATGGTCTCCGCGCCCAGCGACCATTTCAGCGCGCGATTGATGTTCGGGTCGAACGACGAGGCCGCGAAATTCGGGCTCTCATGCAGCGCGTGATGCAGCCCGAACAATGTCCAGGCGGTGTATTTGAAATTGTCGAGCTTGCTGCGGAACGCCTCCGGCAATTGCTCGCGGCCGAGCAGCGTTTCCAGCGTGGTATGCACATCGATGGTCGAGGCCACGCATTGCGTCGCGCGCACGGTGCGCCCGTCTTTCAGCGCGATGCCGGTAGCGCGCCCGCCTTCGATGACGATGCGGTCGATATCGACCTGCGGCTGGAAGGTGCCGCCCGCCGCGATGAAGGTTTCCATCAACCCGCGCGCCAGATTGAACGACCCGCCCTGGCAGAGCTGATAGCCGGTCTGCAGATCGAAGGCGCGGATCACCGAACCGGTCGGACTCGTCTTCGACATGGTATCGGTAAGCCAGGTGCCGAACAGCGAGACCTTGAACAGGAACAAGAGTTTCACATGCTCGTTCTCGAACAATTCCTCGACCACATCGAGCGGCTGCCGCTGGGTCATGTCCAGGAAATCGCGCCCGATCGCCGTGCGTTGCAACAGCGCATCTCGCTCCGCCTGCGGCAAGGGCTCGGCATAGCGTTCCGGGATCAGGATCTTGGCGGTGATCTCTTCCGAACGCAGGTTCCAGTCCCGAAAGGTCTGCGCATCCCTTTTCGAGAAGCGTGCGATATTGGCAACCGTCTCGTCCAGATCGCGGCCGAGCACCAGTGCGGTGCCATCGAGATGCGCCTGCCCCAGTTCGTAGCGGGGCGTGATGTAGGTCACCCTTTCGGCGAGTTCGAGATCGTGGAACCAGGGCGCATCGCTGATGCTGAAATGATTGATCGAGTGCAGATTGTGATAGAAGCCGGGCTTGGTCACCTCGCGGGTGCACAATCCGCCGCCATAGGTCAGCCGCCGGTCGACCAGCAGAACCTTCAGTCCCGCCTTCGCAAGATAGCTGCCGAGCACCAACCCGTGCTGGCCCGCGCCGATAATGATCGAGTCGTAGGTTCTGTCGAGTGCAGCCATTGATCCTCACCTGTCACGCCGGTCGTGACGCCGGCATTGATTCACATCATACAGGTTGTGCGCGCGCTTAAAAATCCACGCCGCCGCATATCCGACCTGCACAATGCCGGTCTCTGCCGCTCACCGCCGCCGCAGCATATGCGCGCAGCGCAAGGTGAGGATCGTCTCGTCCTTCTGGTTCCGGCAGGAGTGATCCATGATCACAATGCCGCGGTCCAGCTTCGACGCGGAGGGCCGCACCTCGATCACGTCGGCTTCCGCCCGGATCGTATCGCCCGGCCGCATGGGCTTGAGCCATTTCACATTCTCCATGCCGGGCGACGCGATGATCGCCTCCGGCCAGAGATCGAGATCGAAGAACAGCCGCATCGACAGGCTCAGCGTGTGGAAACCGGACGAAATCAGCCCGCCGAACTGCGACTTCTGCGCCGCGACAGGATCGACGTGATAATATTGCGGATCGAATTGCTTCGCGAAGGCGATGATGTCCGCTTCGCTCACGGTCACGCTGCCGGTGACGAATTTCTGCCCCGCGGTCAGGTCTTCCAGATAGAGTCCCATTCTTGCCCCCGATAAACGATGCCTTCTCCTAGCGCATTGCCGCGCGATCCGAAATCGCCGCTCTTGCAAGGCCGGTTCGCCAGCCCTTCAATTACAGGCGCTTCGGCTTTTTTTTCGAATTCATATTTGATTTTCGATTGTGCTCCGGCTAGGCTGGCTGTCGTCCGAGGGAGTCCCTGTCATGCAAAATCTGCCGCGCGCCGATCATGTGGGAAGCCTGTTGCGTCCGTCGCCTCTGCGCAGCGCCCACAAGGCGCGGGCGGCGGGCGAAATCGACGATGCGGCGCTTGAGAGTGTGGTGGCCGATTGCATCCGTGAGGCGGTGACCCGTCAGCAGGATGCGGGCCTTGAGGTTGTGACCGACGGAGAATTCCGCCGCGGCTCGTGGTTCCTCGGATTTGTCGAGGCGGTCGACGGCATCGAATTGCGCAAGGCCGAGTTGCAATTCACCATCAACGGCGAGGAAGCTGCCAGCTGGTACGGTCCCGCCATCGCCGGCAAGCTTGCCCGCAAGCGCGATATCGTCGCGGAGGATTACCGTTTTCTCGCGGGCGTCACGCAGCGCATCGCCAAGGTGACGCTGCCGACACCGAGTCTGTTTCATTTCTTCGGCGGCAAGAATGTGCTCACGGATTCGCCCTATGCGGATGTCGAAGATTTCGGCGCCGACATCGCGCGCATCTATCGTGAGGAACTGGCGGCGCTCTACGAGGCCGGCTGCCGCTATGTGCAACTCGATGAGGTGCCGCTGGCCTTGCTCTGCGACGAGAGCATCCGCGCATCGCTGACCGCGCGCGGCGAAGATCCGGACCGGCTGATCGACATCTATGCGCGGATGACCAACGATGCGCTGGCCGGCCGTCCGAAGGACATGCGTGTCGGGATGCATCTGTGCCGCGGCAATTACAAGGGCCGCTGGATGGGCGAAGGCGGATACGACCGGATCGCCGAGCGCCTGTTCAATGCCATCGACGTGGATGCCTATCTGCTGGAATATGACAGCGAACGCGCCGGCGGCTTCGAGCCGCTACGCGATCTACCGGACGGCAAGCGCGCCTATCTCGGCCTGGTCAGCAGCAAGACGGGAGCGCTCGAACCGCTCGACGACCTGCGCCGCAAGCTCGATCAGGCCGCCCGCCATGCGCCCCTGGAACGGCTCGGCGTGTGCCCGCAATGCGGCTTTGCCTCCAGCGCGGGGGGCAATCCGCTCACCGAGGACGAGCAATGGGCGAAGCTGAAGCGCGTTGCCGATCTCGCGCGCGTTGTGTGGGGGTGACGCGGCGACGCCTTCATCTTCCCCTGAAAGGGGGAGGGATTTTTTTCACCGGCTGCGTCCGTCCACAAAGCGCTTCGCTTTCACATCGGTCAGGAACAGTTGGGCGAGCCGCCCGGTTTCCAGCATCTCGATCTGCGGCGTAACCTCGAAGGCGCGCTTCACCGCATGCGTCAGCTGCAAAGTCTCAGCCTCCGCATCGGTGCCGCGCATCAATTCGATCTGCAGATCACCGCCGGATTGCGATGCATGAAATCCTCGAAATCCGTGTGGTTGATGTTGATGCCCTTCACCTTGAAGAAGCCCGCCGTGCGCGCGGCATGCTGGAAGACCGGATAGACCGACAACGGCCCCGTGGTCGCGCCGCGCTCCTTCAGCACGCCGATATCGCCGGTGCTCCAGCGCAGGAAGGGCGTGATGGTGTTCGTATAAAGCGGCGTGATGAGCAGGATGCCCGCCTGTCCCGCCGCCACCGGCGCGCCGGTCGCTTCATCGACAACTTCGATATCGAACAGGTCGCTCCACAGATGCAAGCCGTCATGCGCATCGGATTCCGACCCCATGGCCCCGCCTTCGGTGCAGCCAAACTGATCGTAAACCTTGGCGCCCCAGAGCCGCTCGAGCTTCTGGCGCTTGGGGCTGGACAACGGCTCGGCCGCGCACAGAATGGTGCGCACGCCGCATGTGGAGATATCGAAGCCCTGCTGCTGCGCCAGGCTCGCAAGCTGCAAGCCGTAGCTCGGCATACCGACCCAAACTGTCGGCCGCAATGTGCGGATCAGATCGAGTTGCAGGTCCGAGGGCGTATTGTTGCCGGAGCCTGCCCAGATGGTACCGATCCCCAGTTGCTCGCCGGCGCGCGCATAAAGCTGGCCGACCGGATGAATGCCCATCGGAAAGGAGATATGCGCCTTGTCGTCCTTGCCGCAGCCGGCCGACAGCCACAGCCGCCGCCACATGTCGAGTGCCACCTCCATGTCCTCTGCCGAGCGCGGATAGAAAAGCGGCCGTCCGGTCGCCCCGCCCGAGCGCCAATATTCCACCGCCACATTGTCCGGCTGGATCGCGAAGGTCTCGTGGAATGTATCGGCCGGAATTTTGCGCAATTCCTCCTTGGTCAGGATCGGGATCTTGATCCATTCCTCGACCTCGTCCAGACGGTCGGCGCGGATATGGTCGAGCCGCCCCTTGTAGAACGGCGATTGCCTGGCGCGCGCGAAGGCCAGTTTGCGCCGGTCGCGCTGAATCGCGGCCACCACCTCCCGCGATTTTGCGGGAAAGGTCAGGTCCCGGTATTCCATGCGAGACTCCCTTGATACGCTCCCGTCATCGACGGTCGCTTGCCCGCCAGGACGCCCCGAGTTTAGCCCGCAATCCCGCTAAAATTCAAATGCGAATTCGAAATTCATCCATGCCGACAAAGCCCGCGTCAGCCCGTACCCGACCGGCAGCCGCGCGCGGCCCGTCCGCGCATGTGCAGCAGAAACAGGATCGCAAGCGCCGCGAAATCCTCGATGCGGCGGCGGCGGTATTTGCCGAGCACGGCTATTTCAATGCCACGATGAAGCATATCGCCGAGCGGCTGGAGATGCAGCCGGGCAGCCTCTACCATTACTTTCCTTCCAAGGAGGCAGCGCTTGAAGAGATCTGCCGCGTGAGCGCGGTGGAGTTCTGCGACCGCCTGCGCGAGATCATCGCCCGCGGCGGACCGGCGGTGGACATGGTGCGGGAAGGGATGCTGTCGCATCTGACCAGCGACAGGCGCGCCTATGTGGAAAGCTTTGCGTTCTCTCGGCGCAACCTGCCGCCCGGCGTGCTGGCCGAACTCAACACGCTGGCGCGCAACTATCGCCAGCTCTGGCGCAAGGTTTTCACGCTCGGCGCCGAGCGCGGCGAATGGCACGCCGGTCTCGATGCCGATGTGGCGGCCGACGCGGTGCTCGCTCTGTGCAACAGCGCCGCCACCATCCTCGGCCATCGCAGAAGCGGCGACGCACAGAAATCGGCGGCGTTGTGGATCGACCTGTTTCTGCACGGCAGCGTGAAGCGCTGAGACACGCCGCCGCTCACCGAAAAGGCGCGCTTACGGCCGTTCGCTGAACGGCTTGCCGAAATGTTCCTCGTAATCCTTCTCGTCCCAGACGCCGATCAGGATTCCCGGCGGCTCGCGATTTGACATCTGCGCGATCTGCTCGGGCGAGCGGGTGATCCGGTTATGGTGCCGCCGCGCCCATTCAAAGATCGCTTCGTGCATGCGCCGCCGCACGCCTTCGAAATCGGGATCCTTTCCCAGATCGTTGAGTTCGAGCGGATCGGTCTGCAGATCGAACAGCATCGGCCGGAAGCCTTCGGCGTGCCAGTATTTCCACCGCTTGTCGCAGATCATGATCAGGCGCGCATCTTCCTCCGCTATGCCCATCGCCACGCGGGCATAGCGGGTGCCGTAATCGTATTCGGAGATCGCATATTGCCGCCAGCTTTCGGGCTCACCCCGCCCGTGCAGCAGCGGCTCCAGCGAACGGCCTTCCAGAATATGCGGCTTCGGCTTGCCGCCGAAATACGACAGGAAGGTCGGCGCCAGATCGATGCCCTCGACCAGCTGTTCGCACACGCTGCCGCGAGTCGCATCGGCCTGCGCGCGCGGATCGTAGACGATGAGCGGCACGCGCACCGACGGATCGTGGAAAAGGTCCTTCTCGCCCATCCAGTGATCGCCGAGATAGTCGCCATGATCGGAACTGAAGACGATCATCGTATTCTCAAACAGGCCGCGCTCCTGCATCCAGGCAAACAGCCGTCCCATCTGATCGTCGATCTGCTTGACCAGTCCCATATAGGCCGGGATCACGCGCTCGCGCACGCCCGGCCGCGAGAAGGCACGGCAGATGCGCGTGTTCTGATAGGCATGAAACACGGGATGGTCGGTCTCGCGTTCGGCATCCGACCGCACGACGGGGAGAATATCGCTCTCGCCATACATGTTGTGATAGGGCGCAGGCACGATGTAGGGCCAGTGCGGCTTGATATAGGACAGGTGGCAGAGCCAGGGCTTGTCGCCCGCCTCCGCAATGAAATCCATCGCCCGCGACGTGATGTAGGGCGTCTCCGAATGTTCGTCCGGCACGCGGGCGGCAAGATTGCTGTAGCGAAGCAGCCACCCGGACAACAATTCGCCGTCGTCGCCCTCTCCCGAATTGGCCCAGTCCTCCCACGGATTGCGGCTGTCGAAGCCCTTTTCACGCAGATAGGTGTCGTATCGCGGATCGGGATCGAAGGGTCCATAGGGATGCAATCCGTCATCGCGCTCGTACGGCTCGAAGCCGCATTCGGCCAGTGTCACACCAATGGCCGAATGCGGATCGATGGCCAGCCATTCCATGCCTTCGCGATCCGGGATCATATGCGTCTTGCCGACAATCACCGGGCGCACGCCGAGCGGCCGCAGATGGTCGCCGAGTGTCGGCTCCCCCACCCGCAACGGAATGCCGTTCCATGTCGCGCCATGCGAGCGGCAATAGCGGCCCGTGTAGAAACTCATGCGCGAGGCACCGCAGATCGGTGATTGCACATAGGCGCGATTGAAGCGCACGCCCTTTTCCGCGAGCGCATCGAGATGCGGCGTCTTCAGGCTGGGATGGCCGTAGCAGGACAGGTAATCCCACCGCAATTGATCGGCCATGATCCACAGCACATTGCGG
>JAEVZN010000611.1 GCA_023392205.1 Pseudomonadota bacterium | reverse complement strand
CCGGTGATGGGCCATGTCGGGCTGACCCCGCAGGCGATCAACACCATCGGCGCCTTCCGCGCGCAGGGCCGCGAGGAGGCCGACTGGGCGCCGATCGAGGCGGATGCGAAAGCCGTGGCGGAGGCGGGCGCCTTCTCGGTGGTGATCGAGGCGGTGGCCGAACCTCTGGCGCGCAAGATCACCGGCCAGATCGCGATCCCGACCATCGGCATCGGCGCAAGCCCCGCCTGCGACGGCCAGATCCTGGTGCTGGAAGACATGCTCGGCCTGTCGCCGCGGGTGCCGAAATTCGTCAAGCGCTATGGCGAACTCGGTCCCGGCATCGAGGCGGCGATCAAGGGCTATGCCGACGAGGTGCGCTCGCGCGCCTTTCCGGGGCCGGACCACGTCTACGGGATGAAGAAGATTTAAGTCGCGCGCGCATCCGCCGCCACGCCGCATTGCTTGAACGGACCGAGCCATGAATTTCATCGCCGATTACATGATGGCCATCGACGTGCTGGCGCTGGTGGCCGTGGTCGCCATTGCCGCAGCCTCGTTCGCGCGCACCGGCGTGGTATGGCTGCTGGCGACCGCCATCGTGATCGCGGTCTGGGGTGCGTTCCGCATCTTCAATATCGCCCTGTGACGCGGCGTTGCGCGCAGGCGCCGCGCGCCGCGTCGACATGGTGTGTCGGAATTCGTTAAGGCCGCCGGTCTAGCCTTGGGCGGTTATCCCGTCGCAAGGAGGTTGCCGATGATCCGTCTGTTTTGTCCGCTGGCAATGGCGGCTGCTGTCCTTCTGGCGCCACTGACCGCCGCAGCCTTCGAATGCCCGAACCCGGCTCCGGGCGGAAACGCGGCGCAGCAGAAGTCCATCGCCGCGGCCTTGCCCGCCGATCCTTCGACCGAAGACTTGAAAATGAATGAAGCCGTCACCGCCTTGCGGAGCCAGGGCATCGCGCCATCCGCCATTGTCGATGGACTGATCGCCGCCTATTGCCCGGCAATCGCCCGCGACAGCGCGTTGAACGAGAACGCCAGGCGCGCGCGCCTGCGCCACTTTGCGGGGCAGGCCGTGCGCATGGCCTATGGGCTGGAGAGCGCCGACGCGATCATCCTCGATGTGCCGTTTCCACCGGACACCGTCGTCGCCATCAATGCGCGCGCGAAAGCGGAAGGCGTCTCGCCGGACGCTTACGTCGCCAATGCGGGCGATGCGTATCTGAAGCAGAAGAAATAATTGCGCCGCCCGTCACCGCTTCGCCGCCGCCTTGTCAGGCGGCAGCCGCGCAAGGATATCGATTGAAAGCCTCAACTCGCGTCGGCGCTCGTTCTGAGGTCCCGCAGCGTCGCCGCGAAGCGTGGATCGCAAGCCAGATTGGTCCACTCATACGGATCGCTGGTCTGGTCGTATAATTCCTCGCTGCCGTCGCTATAGCGCGTATAGCGCCAGGACCCGGATCGGATCGATCGATTGCCTTTCATCCAGGTCATCGCAGCAGGCGCGCCCCGTTTCGCGGACGGGTCGACCGTCAACGGGGCGAGCGACATGCCGTCGATGTCGGGGAGCGGCGCGACGCCGGCCAGCGCGCACAATGTCGGGAAGATGTCCACGAGACTGACGGGCTCGTCCCGCCGTGCAATGCCGCCGCCGCCGGGCCGCACCACAATGAAGGGCACGCGGGTGGCCTCTTCCCAGAGCACGAACTTGCGCCAGTGCAGTTTTTCACCGAGATGAAAACCGTTGTCTCCCCATAGCACGATCAAAGTGTTGTCGGCGGCGGGCGAGGCGTCCAGTGCGTCGACCAGCTTGCCGATCATGCTGTCGCAGTAGGAGATGGCGGCCAGATAGCCCTGCACGGCGTACCGCCACTGACCGTTCCGCAAAACCGTTTCGTGATCGGGCGGCTCGATAGCCCATTTGCGCGCGATGGCGGGAACGTCGTCGAGGTCGTCGTCCTTCACGAACGGAAGGCTGATCCGCTCCAGCGGGTAAAGGTCCAGGAAACGCTGCGGGACGTACCAGGGCAAATGCGGCTTATACAGCCCGGCCGCGCAGAAAAAGGGTTGCTGCGGCGGCTCCTTCAGAAAGTCGACGATTGCCGTGACGGTTTTCGCATCCGGCATCTCCGCTTCGCGCTCATCGGGCAGCACGCCCCAGTCGAACAGATGATTGCGCGATTCGACCGCGTCGAAATTGTCGAAATCGAACATCTTGTTCAGCGGCCGCGCGGACGGCATCGGCTCCGAATGATTGGGTGCGAAGGCGTCCCAGATCTGGATGCGGTTTTCGCTGTCGCGCCAGATGGCCTCCCTGGCCCTGGTCCGTCCGGCGGTGGCATAATCGAAGGTGCCGTGGAAGACCTTTCCCGCACCGAAGCAATGATACCCCTCTGTCCGCAGGTGTTCGACAAACGTCTTGCGGCGTAACGGCGCCTCCCAGAACGGCTCGTTGCCGTAGATCCCGGTTTTTTCGGGCAGGCAGCCGGTGAACACCGACATGCGGCTGGCATTGCAATAGGGCGCGGAGCAATAGGCGCGCGTGAACACCGTGCCGCGCCTTGCAAGCTCATCGATGAACGGCGTGCGGACATCCGGCTGCCGGCCCAGCGGTCCGATCCAGGAATTCAGATCGTCGGCGACAATAAAAAGGATATTGGGTCTGGTCAGGCCGAGTGTCATTGTAGGGGGCGGTGACAAAAGGATGCGAAAGCAAGCTGCCGGAATGAAGCAGGTGAATTTTTTCATTATAGGGGTGCAGAAAGGCGGGACAACCGCACTCGCCGCGCTGCTTCGACAGCATCCTCTTTTGCAGCTTTCGCGCGTCAAGGAAGTCCATCATTTCGATGACGAGACGCGCATCGACTGGTCGTCGCCAAACCATGACCGGCTGCACGAGCAGTTCGACTGGAGCGTAGATGGCGTCGTCCGGGGCGAGGCCACGCCGATCACCATCTACTGGCCGCCATCGCTGCCGCGCTTGCAGAGATACAACCCGCACGCAAGGCTCATTGTCGGGCTGCGCCATCCCGCCTTTCGCGCCTTCTCGCACTGGAAGATGGAGACGGCGCGCAGTCATGAGGACCTGACATTCCAGCAGGCGATCTCCGCGTCCGGGCGCCTCAGGGTCAGCCAGGCGCCGGGCGGCGTGCACCGGGTGTTCTCATATGTGGAAAGAGGCTTCTACGCGGCCCAGATTGCGCGCCTGTTCGCACTCTTTCCGCGCGCGCAGACCCACGTCTTCCGGACCGACCGCTTGTGGGACAATCCCGATATGACGCTGACCGGCATCGAGCGCTTCCTCGGCGTCGAGACCGTTCTCGGCGCCAGGGTGGACAGGCAGTATGTCGCGCCCGTGAAGACCGCGGGTCTGGGGTCGCTCGCTGCCGCAGAAAAGGCCGCCCTCAACGATTTTTTCCGCGACGATATCCAGCGCACGGCGGCGCTGACGCAACTCGATCTGGCCGACTGGCTGGACGAGGATTATCAGGAGCCAATGCAGCCGATGCCGGGTGCAGCCGACGCGACAAGGGCGTTGCAACAGAAGGGGGACATCTATGGCGCAGACGCCTGAGCTTTCATTTCGCTATCGTCTTGAACAGCAGACGCCGCGAACGGGACCGGGCGGGATCACCCGCGGCGCCTCGGTCCGCGAATTTCCCGCAAGCCAGGGCATTGCCGGTGTGTCGATGCGGCTTGCGCCCGGCACCATGCGCGAGATGCACTGGCATGCGAACGCCGCCGAGTGGGGCTATATCGTCTCCGGCAATTGCCGCACCACCATCCTGCATCCCGATGGCGCCGGCGTTGCATCGCGTTGCGAGACCGACACCTTCGGCCCGGGCGACGTCTGGTATTTCCCGCGCGGCTGGGGGCATTCGATCCAGGGCATCGGGCCGGACGAATGTCATTTCATCCTGATCTTCGACAATGGCGATTTCTCCGAGGACCACACCTTCAGCGTGACCGACTGGGTGTCGCGCACGCCCGCATCCGTCGTGTCGCAGGCGCTGGGCCTGAGCGCAGCCGAGGTCGCGACGCTGCCAAAGGAAGAAGTCTATTTCGCCACCGGTCCCGTGCCGGACGATCGCTCGTCGATCAGCGAGACGCGCGATACGCCCGAACTGACATCGCTGCATCGCTATCCGCTCGGCGCACAGCAGCCGCGCCGTGTGCCCGGCGGCGGCACGCAGAAGACCGTCACGGTGAAGGAATTTCCGCTCTCCACATCCATGTCCGGTTCGATACTCGAGATCGAGCCCGGCGCGATGCGCGACCTGCACTGGCATCCGCATGCCGACGAATGGCAATATTATCTGGAAGGCTCGGGCGAGATGGCGGTGTTTCTCGCGCAGGGCAATGTGGTGAAAGAGCAGTTCGAGGCGGGCGATGTCGGCTATGCGCCGATGGGCGCCGGACATTATATCAAGAACACCGGCAGCGGCGTGCTGCGCGTGCTGGTCGGCTTCAACCACGGCACCTATCAGTCGAACGATCTCTCGGCCTGGCTGGCGAGCAATCCGGCGGCGTTGCTGGCGACCAATTTTGGCGTGCCGGAGACGCTGGCGGAAAAACTCCCGCGCGGGGACCGGGTGTTCATTCCGGGGTGAGGGGGGAGGAGACTGAAGGCGCGGACGACAGGCCGTCTGAGGCGGGATAGCGGACCGGCTGAAACAGCAAGACCACAGAGCAGACCAGAAAACCGTCAGAACAGGGACAGAGGATCGCAGAGCACGACGGTGTTCTGCCTGTTCGCGGCGGGGATCACACATCTGCGCGTATAAACGGGGGGTCTGCGATCGCCCTTTGCCATGCCCGCGCCACATGGCTATTTTACGCGCCTTCGGGTTGGCCGGTGATCAACCGGCCGCCGCAATACCGCTGGGGACAAGCGCTTGGCCAATATTTTTCACGAAGTCGATGAGGAAGTCCGCCGCGAGCGGATGCGGCAATTCTGGGAGCGCTACAGCCTCCTGGTGGTGATTGTCGTGGTGCTGGTGGTGGGCGGCATCGCCGGCTGGCGCGGCTACGAATACCTGCAAAATCAACGGGCTGCGGAGGCCGGCGCGCAATTCGAGGCGGCCGCGCGGCTGGCGGATTCGGGCAGTCTGGCGGATGCCGAGAAGGAATTCGCCCGCATCGCCGAAAGCGCGCCTGCCGGCTATCGGCTGCTGGCCAGCCTGCGCGCGGCCCAGGCCAAGGGTGACCGCGCGGCTGCGGTCACGGCCTTCGACGCCATTGCTGCGGATTCGGCGGTGAATGCGATCTATCGCGATCTCGCCGCCCTGCGCTCTGGCTTCCTGCTGGTCGATACGGCGCCATTCCCGGATATGCAGCAGCGCCTCGAACCGCTGACCGGCACCGACCGCACTTTCCGCCATTCGGCGCGGGAATTGCTGGCTTTGTCGGCCTTCCGGACCAAGGATTACGACGCCATGCGGCGCTGGGCGCAGGTGATTACCGAGGATGCCGAAAGCCCGGCCGGCCTGCGCTCACGCATCGAGGCGATGATGGCGCTCGCCGATACAGCGAAGGGCTGACAGATGGCAGGATTGCGCAAGCGCGGCATGCTGGTGGCTCTGGTGCTGGGCACCGGGCTGGCCCTGTCCGGCTGCGAGAATATGGACCCGGCTTACTGGATTCCGGACAACAAGAAGAAGCTGCCCGGCGAGCGCCGTGAGGTGTTTCCGGGCGGTGTTCCGGGTGTTGTGCAGGGCGTACCGCCGGAAATGATCAAGGGCAATGTGGAGGCGACCGACCCGACGATGCCGCCGCCCATTGCCGAGCCGGAACAGGCGGTCGCACCGCCGCCGACGGAGCGCCGCCGCCAGCCCAAGGTCGCCCGCCCGATCGAGCCGCCGCCGGAGCCCGCGGCCCGGCCG
>JAEVZN010000569.1 GCA_023392205.1 Pseudomonadota bacterium | reverse complement strand
GTCCAGCTCGATGCCATGTTCGGGCGCCCGGTCTGGTCGGTCATTGGGCCGGGCTCGAAATAATACGCGCGCCAGTTCGCGCCGACCCGTCGATCAAAACGCAAAATGCCCGCCGGTCCGGCGGGCATTTTTCCTGATCGATCTCCAATCAGTTCAAAGTCTGCTCCTGCATCGGCGCGCCAGCGCTAGCGCGTGGATTGGGCGGTGCGCCGGCTGCCGCCGTTCAGATCCGCCATCCGGTTGATGAAGGCCTGCGGCAGATACATGTTCGGATTGGGCGAATCGAGCCCGGCTGCGCGCGCGATATCGGCCGCGAAGGAATTGCAGTTATAGGTCGGCGCATGCCAGGTGGTCTTGGTGCGCTGCAGGTTGCGGATCGCCGCCTCGACCTTCTGATATTCCGCCGCGGTCAGGGTCACGCAGAAACGGGCGGTCAGATATTGCTCGTCCATATCGCCGTAGCTGACACCCGTTTCCGAAGGCACCGGCACCATATGCCCGCGCATATAGACGGCCGGATCGTCGCCCTTGGGGTGCAGTCCCGCAACCTTGAAGCTGGCGAAGCGGTTGCCCGACCCCAGCCGACCATAGAACACGAAGGTGTGGCCATAGCTCGCTGCGGTGCGCGACCGGAATTCGACGAAATAGGGCTTGCCCGGTGCGCGCGCCGCCTGGCATCCGGCCGACGTGACCGGCATCCGGATGGGCTCGCGCTTGATCGTTTGGGTCGTCCGTGCCTGCGCGCCGGATGCGCCCGACTGGGCAAGCACGTCGGACGGAAATGCGGCGGACAGCGCCAGCGCCGCCAGACCCGACAGAAGCCGGGTCAGGCCCCGGCCAGCCTTGGCAGGACGGACTTCCGGACCGGTGGAAAGGATCGATATCGGCTGCGGTGAAAAAGGCTGCATTGACGCTCTCCAGACAAACGACGCCCAACCCATCATCCTGCCGCCGGAAGGCGGCCAGAAATGAAAATCGGCCTATGCGGCAAAACCACATACGCCGATTTTCACGTCCACTTTTGCAGGCCCAGCACCAGATTTTGCCAAACCTGAAGTAGCAAGCGAGGCTCTCCGGAAGAGCCGCAGCATTCAAGCCTGGAATTGGCAGACCAACGGACAGGACAGAAAGGGGCCGACAAAAGCCGGCCCTTTCTTGGCCTTAGCCCTTAGTACTTGGCGACAACCGGCGCCTTGCCGATCGGAGCCTTGCCATACATGGTGCAGCCAGCAGCGCTCAGCAGCGTGAGAACCGCAGCGGTTGCAATCAGACACTTCTTCATTGGGAGCCCCCAGGGTGAATCAACGCCCTGACCTTAAGAGCGGGGCCAGTGACCCACTAGTGCTTTTGCGCCACACCCGATTAACTAAATAGCCAAAACGGGCAGCTTTCCACACCGCCCGGCGGGGCCGGATCGGTCAATAGCGGCTGCGGCGTCGGCGGCTTTGCGCCCGACCGTTCGAATATGTGAGGATCGGCGTCGTCCGGCGCGCGACACGAAGCCTCTCCGCCGCCACAGCCCGCAAACCCGGTTTTCAAAGGGTGCCGATGCGACTGGTTTTGATCCTTGTTGCGATCCTTGCAATCCAGCCTGTTTGCGCGGCCGCTGCGACCGCTTCCGACATCTCCATCCGCGAATATCGCAGCGACGATACGCTCCTCAATCTGGGCCGCTTCCAGTTCGGCAAGGGCCGTACGCTCGACCTTTCGGTCGGAATCGGCAGCGGCGCCTTTCGCCATGCCGACGACCCGCCGGATGTCATCTGGAGCGTCGGTGACCGCGGTCCGAATTTTGCTTGCAACGAGGCCAAGGCGATCGCCCGGTTTGAATTTCCGGCCTGCCGCGACCAGCCGGCGGGGCGCATTTACCTGGCGCCCGCCTATGCACCTTCGATCTACCGCCTCGTCCTGTCGGACGACAACAGCTTCCGCGTCACCGATGTCATCACCCTGAAGGACCGGACCGGCCGCCCGCTCAACGGCATGCCCAACCCGCTCCGCAGCGCGACCACCGAAGTCCCGTTCGACGGACGCGGCCAGCCGCTCAGCCAGGATGTGCACGGGGTCGATGCCGAGGCCATCGTGCGGCTGACGGACGGCACCTTCTGGATCGCGGATGAAAACGCGCCATCGCTCCTGCATGTCTCGGCAAGCGGCCGCGTGCTCGCGCGTCATGTCCCGCAGGGCGCGGAAAAGGATTTCGAAGGGGCGCAATACGATGTCATCGCGTCCCTGCCTGCGATTCTGTCGCGCCGTCAGGTCAACCGGGGCATCGAGGGGCTCGCCATCACGCCCGACGAGCGCTTTCTCTATGTCGTGATGCAGTCGCCGCTTGCCAATCCGGATATGGCTGCGTTTCGCAAGAGCCGCAGCGTGCGCATGTTCCGGATCGAGCGCACATCGATGCAGGTCATGGGTGAGTTCATCTATGTCCTCGACGAGCCGGGCAGTTTCCGCCGCGATCCCTCGCAGGATCCGTCGCAGGTGCGCGTGAGCGAGGCCGTGGCGATTGCGCCCGACCGCCTGATCGTGCTGGAGCGCACCGATGCGACGACCAGGCTCTACGAAGTGTCGTTCGCGGATGCGACCAATATCGTCGGCACACCCTGGGACGATCCGCGAACCCTGCCCTCTCTGGAGCAATTGAGCGTCGATGACGCGCTGATCACGCCGGTCCGCAAGCAGCTTCTGTTCGACAGCGCCGATTTCCCGCAGGTCGCGAGCAAGGGCGAGAGCCTGGCCATTCTGGGCGACGGCGCGCTGGCCCTGATGAACGATGATGATTTCGGGATCGAGAAAGCAGGCACGCAGATCGTTGTGATCCGCGGCCTGACCCCGCGGCCGCAATAGCACCGAACGCGCAGAGCCATTCCACCATGAAACACTATCGTATCGCCGCCATTCCCGGCGACGGCATCGGGCCTGAAGTGATCGCCGCCGGTCTCGACGTGCTGCAGGCCTGCGCGCAGCGTGACGGCGGCTTCGCACTCGACGTGACCACCTTCGACTGGGGTTCGGATTATTATCGCAGGCATGGTGTGATGATGCCGGAGGGCGGCGCGGACATGCTGCGCCCGTACGACGCGATATATTTCGGTGCCGTCGGCGCGCCGGACATTCCCGATCACGTCACGCTGTGGGGCCTGCGGCTCGCCATCTGCCAGCCGCTCGACCAATACGCCAATGTGCGGCCGACCCGCATCCTGCCCGGCATCGTCTCGCCGCTGCGCAACGTGACCGGGCCGGAACTGGACTGGGTGATCGTGCGCGAGAATTCGGAAGGCGAATATGCGGGCGTCGGCGGGCGCGTGCACAAGGGTCTGCCGGAAGAGGTCGCGACCGACGTGTCGATGTTCACGCGGACCGGCGTGACCAGGATCATCCGTTATGCGTTCGAGATCGCGCGGACGCGGCCGCGCAAGCTGCTGACACTCGTGACCAAGTCGAATGCGCAGCGGCATGGCATGGTGATGTGGGACGAAATCGCAGCCGAGGTCGCGCGCGATTTTCCCGATGTCACTTGGGATAAGATGCTGGTCGATGCCATGACCATGCGCATGACGCTGAAGCCGCAGACGCTCGACACCATCGTCGCCACCAACCTGCATGCGGATATCCTGTCGGATCTGGCCGCCGCGCTGGCCGGCTCGCTCGGCATTGCGCCGACCGCCAATCTCAATCCGGACCGAAGGACGCCGTCGATGTTCGAGCCGATTCACGGTTCGGCCTTCGACATTACCGGCAAGGGCATTGCCAATCCGGTCGGCGCATTCTGGACCGGGGTGATGATGCTGGAGCATCTGGGCGAGCCGAAAGCTGCCGCGCGCCTGATGACCGCCATCGAACGCGTCACCGCCGATCCCGCATTGCATACGCCCGATCTCGGCGGAAAGGCCACCACGGCGCAGGTGACCGCCGCCGCGCTGCGCGCCATCGAAACCGAGAATGCCTGAGCGCGCCGCTTAGAGCCGTTCCGGCTTTGATAGGAGTCTTGTACGGGCGGGCACCGCCCTTCGGTGCCCGCCCATAAAAGCCGCGGCTCTTGCTTATTGATGTGACGCGTTGTCTTCACGCGAACCGGTTTCCACTTCGCTCGAAAACGCTCTAGCCCCGGTTGCGCAGAACCAGGCAGGCGCCGCCGACCTTGCGGAGCTGACCGCACAATTCGTTGGCTTCGCCCCGCGTCTGCGTCCCGATCCGCACCTGATAAAATACCGCCCGGCCCCGGGTGCGCAGCATGGTCGACTGGATACCGGGATCGCGATCCTTCAGGACGCTTTCATAACGGCGCAGCGCCCGCGCATAGCTCGCAAGCGCCTTGTCCCGCGAAAAGCCGGCGGCCAGCTGCACGCCCCAGGGCTGCGATAGCGTCTGTGCCACGCGCTGGCTGAGCTGATCGAGGAACGGACTCGGGCTGCGCCGCAGCAGCGCCATCAAATGGGTGCATCCGGCCTGTACCGGCTTGGGCTTCTCGGTCTTGTCGGACTCCTTGGCTGGCTTGCTGCGCTCGGCCGCCCATTCGTCCACGGTCATGCCGGTAATGGCCGAGACATAATTGCGGGTCTCGGAGGGCATGTAGCCGCCGCCGCCGAGCCATTCGCGCACCCGGCGGGGACCGGCATTATAGGCCGCAGCAGCAAGCCCGAGATTGCCGAATTGCGCCCACAGCTCTTTGAGGAATTCCGCCGATTTCGGCAGCGCCTGCACCGGATCGAAAGGGTCGAGCAGGCCGCGTTCGGCCGCCGTGCCGGGCATGAATTGGGCCATGCCCTGCGCGCGCTGGCCGGAGCGCGTAACCGGCCCCACGGCATCGGCCCGGAAGCGGCTTTCCTGCCAGATGACGCGGGCGAAAAACTCCAGCGGCAGTCCGTGGTCGCGGGCTGCGGATTCGATCATCAGGCAGATGGAATCGTCGGGTGTTGCCGCCTGCGTGGACGCAGGCACAAGGCCCGCGGCCAGTATCAATCCGCCTGCCGCAGCGATGGCGGTAACCCGCAAGGCGTCCCGCCCCTTACAGGGTGCTTTTCAGCTTGAGATGGTCGTTGCGGCTCATCGACTGGATGTCGAAGCGCTGGCTCCGGCCATCGCGCTGCACATCGACCGGCACCGTGACGCCGGCCGCGCCGAGCGACCAGAGCTTGCGGTAGAAGTCGGGCAGCGTCTTGGGCGCATCGCCGCCAATCGCGGTGATCACGTCACCCTTGCGCAGGCCGGCGCGGTCGGAGGGACCGTTCGGGGTCACGCGCGACACGACAATGCTGTCGCCTGAGGCTTCGGTATTCAGCCCGATCCAGGGCTTGGGTTTGCCACCCGCCGCGCCATTGGCGATCAGGTCGGCCAGAATTGGGGACAGGAGATCGGTCGGCACATACAGGTTGCCTGCCATGCCGCCGCCATTGCCCGGCGCATCGCCGACGATCAGCGAACCGACGCCGACGAGCTTGCCTTCGCGCGTGATCAATGCGGCGCCGCTCCAGTGCGAATGCGCCGGGGCCGTGTAGATCGCGCCGTCGATCAGATATTCCCACGAGCCGGCAAATTCACGCCGCGATACCACGAAAGCCGGCGCGATCCCGTCGCGCCCGCCAAAGCTCGCCGCCAGCACCTGGTCGCCGACCTTGAGTTCGCCCGACTTGCCGAAAAGCATCGGCTGCACTTTCAGCGGCGCCGACGCCTTCAGGAGTCCGAAGCCGGTATCGTGATCGAAGCCGACCACTTCGGCCGGAACGTTGCGGCCGTCATTGGTGATCACCTGCGCCGCATGCGCTTCCATCATCAGATAGCCGATGGTGAGGATCAGGCCGGACGAGTCGATGACGATTCCCGATCCGTCGCGCTCCATGCCGAGATTGTCGACGGTGCGGCCGTCCGGGTTGATGTAGGTCTTGATCCGAACCACCGAGGACAGAAGCTCGTCGGTGACCGGCTTGGCCCCCTCGTTCTGGGCGAAAGCCGCCGGGGCCGCCGCCGCGCCTGCGAGGCTTATCGCCGTGGCCAGAGCCAATGCGCGCAGGGACTGAAATCTTCTCATCGTGGCCTCCATGGCATATCGCCCGGCTATAGCTACGGCCGTCGTTGCATTGCGTTTTCGAACGCCGGTCTGTGAACCCAATCTCCCGGTGAATACGTTCCGAATCAGGTCTGCAAATCAGATGCCAAATATAGAGGCATCCGCCCCCGCCCGGACAAGGGGCTGGGGCGGCTGAACGGCTGATTTCATTGTGATGAGATGGGAATGCGGCCGCTTTTTGCCGCGCAGCAGGCTGGCGCCAAACCCTGAGACGGGCGCCCCGGCGCCATGGGCCGCCGGAAGGCCGACGGACCGGCAGGGCGCCGGTCCGTCGATTGTCCTATTCGAGGCCGGTCGGAACCGGCTTGTCTTCGCTTTCGAGCTTCATCCCGGACATGCTCGCCATGGTTTCCATGAGCGTGGCGAAATCCTTTTCCAGATAGGCTTCCGGGTCGTCCTGCAGGATGGCATTGCCGATATGGCCCTGCAGCATTTCGCGCGTGGCCGACGTGGTCGGCATCGGGACTTTCCACTCGCGCCCGAGTTCGAGGCCGAGATCGAGATCCTTCAGCAGCAATTCCGGCGTGAAGGTCGTAGTCCAGTCGAGATTGACCAGCGCCGGCGACTTGTAGCGGGTGAACATCGAGCCCATCACGCTGTTGCTCATGAAGCGAAGGAAGGCCTCGCGCGGCACGCCCATCTTGTTGGCGAGCAGCGTGATCTCGATCAGGTTCTGGATCACCACGCCGAGCATGACGTTATGCGCGATCTTGCAGATACGCGCGAGTTCGCCCTCGCCCACATAGGACACGCCATTGGGCGCGAACTTGACGATCATGTCCTCGACCTTGCGGAACGCGGCTTCCGGACCGGAGGCAACGGCCGACAGCTTGCCGGCGTTGATCACCTTGGCGTTGCCGGACACCGGACAGGCCACGAATTCGGCGCCCAGCGTCTTCAGCTGTGCACGGATCTCGGCGGAATCGTCGACCGCGATGGTGGAGCAATCGACCACCACCGGCGGCATCTTTCCCTTGCCGCCCGGCGCCACGCCGTCCTTGCCGAAATAGACCTGCTTGACATCCTTGCCGGCGGACACGATCGAGAACAGAACATCGACATTGTTCAGATCGGACAGCTTGTCGACCACCTTGCCGCCGAGCTTGGTCAGCGGTTCGGCCTTGGCGCGGGTGCGGTTCCAGATCGAAACGTCATACCCGGATTTGAGCAGCCATTCGGCCATCGCGTAGCCCATCCGGCCCATGCCAATCCAGCCGATCGTCGGTGTCGTCGCCATATGTTTGTTTCCTCTCGCGGCGTTTGTGGCCCGTCTGGTAACACACGCCGCGACCGCCGCAAGCACTTCGCAAGCGACCGGCATCCGCCTATGATGCCGCAGGGCCGGGAATAATCATGTCCAGTATCGCATCTCTCGACGAGGCGCTCGCCGCCGTGACCGATGGCTGCCTGCTGGCGGTGCCGCGCGAACAGGCCGGCGTCGCCATGGCCGCCACGCGCGCCCTGATCCGCCGCCAGCGCACACATGATAATGTGAAAAAGCTTCATCTGGTGGCCCTGCCCGCATCCACCATGCAGGCCGATCTCCTGATCGGCGCCGGATGCGTGGAGACGCTGGAGACCTCGGCCGTCAGTCTTGGCGAAATGGGGCCGGCCCCGCGTTTTGTCGCGGCTATGACCGGCGGCACATTGCGGATGAAGGATGCCACCTGCCCGGCGCTTTATGCCGCACTGGAAGCGGCCGAGAAGGGTAATCCGTTCATGCCGCTGCGCGGCCTGATCGGCTCCGACCTGATGGCGATCCGCAGCGACTGGCGGGTGATCGACAATCCGTTCGGCAATGACGATCCGGTTGTCCTGCTGCCGGCCATCCATCCGGATGTGGCGCTGTTTCATGCCGCGATGGCCGACCGCGACGGCAATGTCTGGATCGGGCGCGAGCGCGATCTCGGGACGCTTGCGCATGCAGCGCGCCACACGGTTGTGACGGTGGAAAAAATCCACGACGGGAATCTGCTCGACGATCCGCTGCTGGCCGCGGGCACTTTGCCCGGCTTCTATGTCGACGCGGTGGCCGTGGTCGAGAATGGCGCCTGGCCGCTGTCGCTGCCCGGCCGCTACGACGCCGATATGGGGCATCTGGCCGAATATGCGCGGCTGGCGAATACGGAAGACGGCTTTGCGCGCTATCTGGACGAGCATGTGTATGCGAAGCAGGCGGCATAGAGCCTGATGTCCTTTCAGCCCGAAGAGCTTCTCATTGCCGCCGTCGCCGATCTGATCGGCGATGTTCGCCATGTCGCGGTCGGCAATGCCTCGCCCATTCCGGCCGCCGCGGCGCTTTTGCAAAATGCGCGCGGCAAGGGCCGCCCCTATGTATCGCTGCTGCAGAGCCGCAAGCACAACTTCTTCACCGAAGGCGGCGTCGAATTGTTCGATTGCGCCGGCCAGGGGCGCATGGATGTGTTCTTCCTGTCCGGCGGCGAGATCGACGGACAGGGCAATATCAATCTGGTCGGCATCGGCGATCACGACCGGCCGCAGGTGCGCTTCCCCGGCTCGTTCGGATCGGCCTATCTCTATTTCGTCGTTCCAAAAGTCATTCTGTTCCGCACCGAACATTCGCGCCGCACGCTGGTGCCCCATGTCAGTTTCATCAGCGCGCCCGGAGTCAGCGCTCCCAATGTCTATCGCAAGGGCGGACCCGCGGCCCTGATCACCAATCGCTGCCTGTTCGATTTCGACAAGGGCGCGCAGCGATTCCGCCTGCGCAGCGTGCATCCCGGCCATTCGCCGGCTGAGATTGTCGAACAGACCGGTTTCGATTTCGACCGACCGGCGCATGTGCCGGAGACGCCGGCGCCCGATGCGGAAACGCTTCGCGTGATGCGGGAGGTGGTCGCGCCGGAGCTGGCCGATGTTTATCCGAAATTCGCAGAGCAGGTTTTCGGCATCGTGAAAGCTGCCTAGCGGCCGTCATTGCCGGGCTTGCCCCGGCAATCCATCTCGCGATCAATGTCTTCCAACAAGAATGGATGCCCGCAACAAGAAGAATGGATGCCCGCGACACGCACGGGCACGGCACTGATGGGAGACGAAATGCCGGTAGAACCTGTTGAAGTGGCCGTCATCGGCACCGGATGGTGCGGCGGCATCCGGGCGGAGACCCTGTCGCGCTATCCCTTGGTCAAGAAACTGCATGTCTGCGACATCAGGCCCGACCGGCTGAAGGAAATCCAGCAACTGACCGATGCCGCGGTCGCGACCGCCGATTACCAGGACATCGTCAGGAACGACGATGTGAAGGTCGTCTATATCTCGACCACACCGGAAAACACGCATTATCCGATCGCGCGCGATTGCCTGAAAGCCGGCAAGCATGTGCTGCTGGAAAAGCCGGTCGCGCTCGAACTCTACGAAGCCGACGAACTGATCACGCTGTCGAAGCGCAACAATGTCAAATTCACCATCGGCTATTCACAGCGCTTCAACACCAAATTCGCCTATGCCAAGAAGAAGCTGACCGACGGCACGCTGGGCAAGCCGGTCTCGGTCATGGTGAGCCGGCATCTGTCGCGCAGCCTCGGCAAGAAGATCGCAAGCCGCGTGCGGCTGTCGCCCGCCGCGATGGAATCGACCCACGACCTCGACATCGTGTTCTGGCTGCTGGAGCCGGCCAAGCCGGTCAGCGTCTATTCGCAGGGCGCCTACGGCTACATGCAGCCGGTCAACGGCTCCTATGACATCATGTGGACCACGGTGAAGATGGACAACGGCGTGCTGGTCGCCATTGGCGGCGGCTGGAATCTCCCGCCCAGCTATCCGAATTACTGCGCTACAACCATCGAGATTACCGGCACCGAAGGCTCGCTGTTTCTCGACGACACCGCCCGCGACCATTGGCTCAACACGGTCAAGGACGGCATGCAATATCCGATGTCGACCATGCCGGGCGAGCAGGTCGATCACGTCTTTGCCGGCCAGATGGGGCCGGAAACCATCCATTTCCTCGAATCCTGCATCATGGACCGGCCGCCCATGGTGTCGCCGGAGAGCGCCCGCACCGTCATGGAATGTTATCTGGCGGCGGACCTCTCGGCCGAACGCAACGCCCCGGTCGACATCCCGTTGACAAACGAGACGCTGGCGGGCATCGCCGACATGATCAAGGCGCAGCGCACACCCCTCTGAGGGGCGTGCCGCGGCCGGAAAAACCGGCCATCCCGGCGTCTTGCTTCACCGCCACACAGGGGGGATGGCCCGGCCGCATGGCCGGGAATGACGGATTCGGAAGGCCCGGACGATGAATGCTGAGCATGGTGACCATTTCCATCTCCCCCGCGTCGAAGACGACGCCCTGATCCGCGGACGCGGCAGGTTCGTGGACGACGTCGAGAAGCAGGGCGCCGCCCATGCCGTATTCCTGCGCTCGCCGCATGCGCATGCGAATATTGTCGGCATCGATACAGCCGCGGCCCTGCAGGTGCCGGGTGTGATCGGCGTCCTGACGGCGGCCGATATGGAGGGTGTCGGGACCGTGACACGGCATCCGCCGCTGACCGGACGCGGCGGCGCGAAGATCGCCTTTTCGCACCGGCCGCCGCTGGCGCAGCACAAAGTGATGCATGTCGGCGAGGCCGTGGCGCTGGTCCTGGCGGAGAGTCTCAACGCCGCGCTGGAAGCCGCCGAACAGGTCGTTGTCGAATACGAGGAATTGCCCGCGGTGACCGATGCGCGCGCAGCGCTATCGGCAGACGCCCCGCAGCTTTACGGCGACATTGCCGCGAACCTGGCGCTCGACTGGCCCGGCCCGGTCGACGATCCGGCCAATGTGGCGGCGATCGACGAGATCCTGACATCGGCGGCTTATGTCGCCCGCGTTACGGTCACGCAGCAGCGCATGGTCATGGCGACCATGGAAACGCGCGGCGGCACGGCGAGCTACGATGCCAAGGCCGATCGCTATCATCTGCGCGTCTGCTCGCAAGGCGCAGGCCCGATGCGCGACATGGTCGCCGCCATCATGGGCATCGACAAGCAGAAGCTCCGCGTCACCACCGAAGATGTTGGCGGGGCATTCGGGCTGAAGAGCGGCGCCTATCCGGAATATCCGGTATTGCTGGTGGCGGCGAAAAAACTTGGCCGTAAGGTGCATTGGATGGCGAGCCGTTCGGAAGCCTTCAACAGCGACAACCAGGCGCGCGACAACGTCACCGAGGGATGGCTGGCGCTCGACAAGGACGGACGCTTTCTCGCGCTGCGCGCATTGCAGGTGCAGAATCTCGGCGCCTATGTCGCTTCCGCCGGCATCCAGCTCGCGACCAACAATTTCGCGCGCTGTTTCCCGGCCATGTACGACATTCCGAAGATCGATATCGGTGTGCAATGCGTCTACACCAATACGGTGCCGACCGGCCCCTATCGCGGCGCCGGACGCCCGGAAGCGAATTATCTGATCGAACGGCTGGTCGACGAGGCGGCGCGGCTGAGCGGCATCGATCGCGTGGAAATCCGGCGGCGCAATCTGATCCCGGCAGCCGCCATGCCATACAAGACCGCAGTCGGCGCGACCTATGACAGCGGCGAATTCCCGGCTATTTTCGACAAGGCGCTGGCGCTGGCCGATCTCGCAGGCTTCGACGCTAGGCGGCAGCAATCGGAAGCGGACGGCAAGCTGCGCGGGCTCGGCCTGTCCTGCTTTCTCGAACATTCCGGCGGGCTTCCGACCGAAGGCGCGATGCTGACCTTTCCCGGCCAGGAGACGCTGACGGTCAGCATGAATGTCGGCAATACCGGTCAGGGCCACGCGACCGTGTATCCGCGTCTCATTGCCGAAAAGCTCGGCATCGACGCTGCGCAGGTGAAGCATCGGCATGGCGACAGCGATCTCGAGATCAAGGGATTCCCGTCCGTTGCGTCGCGCTCGACCATCACGGCCGGCACCGCTGTCGTGCGTGCGGTCGAAGCCATGCTGGACAAGGGCAAGAGCATCGCCGCGCATGTGCTGGAGGCCGACGAGAAGGACATTGCCTATGCGCGCGGCGCATTCACGGTCGTCGGCACCGACCGGCAGATCGGTCTGTTCGAACTGGCCACGAAGGCCACCGAGTTGAAGGCGAAGGGCGAGATTGCGGAAGACCTCGACACCAAGCTCGCCGCCGACACGCCGCAGACATTTCCCAATGGCTGCCATATCGCGGAAGTCGAAGTGACGCCGGAAACAGGCGAAGTCGACGTCGTCGCCTATTATGCCGTCGACGATTGCGGCAATATGCTCGACGCCAAGCTCGTGCATGGGCAGGTGCATGGCGGGCTGGCGCAGGGGCTGGGCCAGGTGCTGCTCGAGAACGCCGTGTATGATTCCGGGAGCGGCCAGCTGGTGACCGGCTCGTTCATGGATTACGCCATGCCGCGCGCACACAACATGCCGCCTGTGCTTCGCGATGTCTCGCATCCGGTGCCGGCCACCACCAATCCGCTTGGCGTGAAGGGCGTCGGCGAAGCCGGCACCACGGCCTCGCTCGCCGCGATCATGAATGCGATTGCCGATGCGGTGCCTGCGGCCGCGCAGATGAACATGCCCGCGACCATAGAGAAGGTCTGGCGGGCATGTCAGTCCAATCCGGAGTGAGGGTATCGGGTCGGGTTAGGGGAGCGCGCGCAGCGACAGGCTGACGCGCGTCACGATGTTATCCCATGCCCGCACCTCGGGCGCCGGATAGGACATGTAGATGCAATGCATGCGGCCGCGGAAATTGCAGCGGCTATAATAGACATTGCCGTTCTGCACGCCGGACACGACAAAGAACCGGTTGGTGACGCGACGGTAATCGATCTTCGACGTGTCAACCTTCAGGTATTTGCGCAGATAACTCTGCGGCGTATCGTTGGCCTCGTTCTCCAGGGAATAGGCCGAGAAGCGGGCGCGGCCATCCTCCGTCTCGAAAATGCGCCCGACGCCGCGATCCGGTTCTCCCGCATCGACCGGGAACAAGCGGGCGGGAAAATCGACGCGCACGCCGCTGTCGCGATCGGCATAGGTCCGCCAGCCGAGATCGCCGCGGAGATCACTGCGCATCATCTGCGCGTGCGACACGGATACGGACAACGCCAGTATCAGACTGACGGCAACGGCTTGCGCCTGATGCAATGAATTTCGCATGATCGTGGTCCCGCAATGGCTTTGATAAGCCAATTGCGGAACCCGGCCAGCGTTCCCTCGCTGCTATGCGCGAGCGCCGTTTTCTTCACCCCTGTGAGATGAACTTGCGGTTGGTATAAGCCTCAAGCCCTTCGATGCCACCCTCGGAGCCGTAGCCGGATTCCTTGATGCCGCCGAAGGGGGTTTCCGGCGTCGAGATGGCGACCGAATTCACACCCACCATGCCCGATTGCAGCGCGTCGCCGATCATGGTCGCGGTCTGTGCGTTGCTGGTGAAGGCATAGGAAGCGAGACCGAACGGCAGTGAATTGGCCCGCTCCACCACCTCGTCAAAATTCTTGAAGCGCACGATCGGCGCCACCGGCCCGAACGGTTCCTCGGTCATGATCTTGGAATCGTCGGGCACATCGGTGATCACCGTAGGCTCGAAATAATTGCCCTGGTTGCCGTGCCGCTTGCCGCCGGTGACGATCTTTCCGCCACGGCTTTTCGAATCCTGCACGATCGATTCCATCGCATCGAGACGCCGCGGATTGGCGAGCGGTCCCATCGTCGTGTCCTTGTCGAGACCGTCGCCGAGTTTCACATTCTCCGCAAATTCGGTGAAGCGCTTGAGGAAGCGATCATACACGCCGTCCTGCACATAGAACCGCGTCGGCGAAATGCAGACCTGACCGGCATTGCGGAACTTGAACGCAGCGATGGTATCCGCGGTCTTTTCCGGATCGGCATCGCCGAACACCACCACCGGCGAATGTCCGCCAAGCTCCATGGTCGCGCGCTTCATGCCCTTGGCGGCAAGACCCGCGAGAAGCTTGCCGACCGGCACCGAGCCGGTGAAGGAGATCTTCTTCACGATATCCGATCCGATCAGATGCTCGGACACATCCGACGGCACGCCGAACACGAGATGGACCACGCCCTTGGGCACGCCCGCATCGACGAAGCACTTGACCAGTTCGACACAGGAACCCGGCGTCTCCTCCGACGCCTTCAGGATGATCGAGCAACCGGCCGCCAGCGCACCGGCAATCTTGCGCACCGGCGTCAGCGTCGGAAAATTCCACGGCGTGAAGGCCGCAACGACACCGACCGGCTCCTGCATCACCATCTGGCGGATATTCTTACCGCGTCCGGGAACGATACGGCCATAGGCGCGGCGACCCTCTTCGGCCATCCAGTCGATGATGTCGGCGGTGACGATCACTTCGCCCTTGGCTTCGGCCAGCGGCTTGCCCTGCTCCTGCACCATGATGCGGGCGATCTGATCGGCGCGCTCGCGCACAAGGTCGGCGGCCTTGCGCATCACTTTCGCGCGGTCATAAGCCGACGTCGTGCGCCATACGACAAGCCCTTTCGCCGCGGACTCAAGTGCGCGGTCGAGATCGGCCTTGCCGGCATGCGGCAGCGTCGCGAGCGCCTTGCCGGTCGCCGGATTGATCACGTCCTCGCCCTTGCGGCCAGCGCCGTTGAGCCATTCGCCGTCGATGTAAAGCTGCAGATCGGTGTACATAGTGCTATTGCCTCGTACTGGATTTCGACCCGCCATCCTGAGGCGCGAGCATAGCGAGCCTCGAAGGATGTACGGCCAGTGATGGGGCCGCCGCCCTTCGAGGCCCGCGCTTCAGCGTGGGCACCTCAGGGTAACGGAGCGGATACAGAGGCGCGGGTCATAGCAGACTTGGTCCGGCGCGACCACCTCGCGCTCGCCGCAACTCATTTCACGAAGTGAAATTGCCGGACCGCAATGCGCGCTATTGCCCGGTGAATGCAGGCTTGCGCTTCTCCATGAAGGCGGTGCGGCCCTCGACATAATCCTTGCTGTCGAAGCAGCCTTTGACCGCGGCCATCGCGCCCGCCATGTCGCGTTCGCTTTCATCCTTCAGAAGCTGCCCGATGGTCAGCTTGGCGGCGGCAATGGTCAGCGGCGCATTGCCGGCGATCGTGTCGGCATAGGATTGCACATAGCTTTCGAGTTCCGCATCCGGCACGACGCGATTGGCAAAGCCCATCATGCGCGCCTCCTCCGCATCGAATTGCCGCGCGGTGAAGAAGATTTCCTTGGCGAAGGATGGACCGACCACATCCATCAAGCGGCGCACGCCCTTGTGGTCGTAGCCGAGACCGAGTTTGGCTGCCGGAATGCCGAATTTCGAGCCCGGCGTGCAGATGCGCATGTCGCAACAGGTCGCGAGCGCCATGCCGCCGCCGATGCAATAGCCGCGGATCATCGCGATGGTCGGCTTGGGGAATTCATGCACGCGCGAAAAAGCTTCCTCGGTGGTCGCGTTGTATTTGGCGACACCTTCCGCGCTTGCGCGCTCGGCGCCGAATTTCGAAATGTCCGCACCCGATACGAAGGCCTTGCCGCCCGCACCGGTCAGCACCACGACGCGAATGGAGTCATCCGCGCGGAAATCGTCGAGAATGTCGCGCGTCGCCGCCCACATTTCGAGCGAGACAGCGTTGTGCCGCTCCGGATTGTTGAAGATGACATAGCCGACCCCGCCATCCTTGCGCGAGAGCATCTTGTCGGTCATTTCAAACGTCCTCTGACTGTATCGCGCTAGGTCGCGCCGGCCTTCTTCAAGTCTTCGATCTCGTCCGCGCCGAACCCGAACTCGGCCAGCACTTCGTCGGTATGCTCGCCGCGCTCCGGGGTATGCCGCGCAATGGCGCTTGGCGTGCGCGACAGCGTCACCGGCTGGCGCACCACCTGCAGCGTGCCGCGGTCGGGCGTGGGCATGTCGGTCGCGACGCCGATATGCTGCACCTGCGGATCGGCAAACATCTCGTCGATCCTGTAGATCGGCCCGGCCGCCACGCCCTGCGCATTCAGCCGCTCGATCCAGTGCGCGCTGGTATTGGTCGCGAGGATCGTCTCGATATCCGCATTCATCGCGTCACGGTTCTTCAGCCGCAAGGCATTGCTCGCATAATCGGGATGCGACAGGAATTGCTCGGCGCCGATTGCCTTGCAGAAGCGCGTCCAGGTCGGCGAGCCCGTCGTGGCGATATTGATCGCGCCGTCCTTGGTCCTGTAGACGCCGGTCGGAATGCTGGTCGGATGATTGTTGCCGGCCTGACCGGGCACCACCTTGTCGATCAGCCAGCGCGCGGCCTGGAAATCCAGCATGAAGATCTGCGCGGCCAGAAGCGACGCCTCGACGAATTGCCCCTCGCCGGATTCCTCGCGCTCCAGCAACGCGGTCATCACGCCAAGTGCCGCCATCAGGCCGGCCGTCATGTCGGCGACAGCCGCGCCCGCCCGCACCGGCCCCTGTCCCGGCAGGCCGGTCACCGACATCAGGCCGCCCATGCCCTGCGCGATCTGGTCGAAGCCCGGCCATGTTTCGTAGGGGCCGGTCTGTCCATAGGCAGAGATGCTCGCATAAACGATGCCCGGATTGACCGCGCGCAGGTCGGGATAATCGATCTTCAGCCGGCGCTTCACATCGGGACGGAAATTCTCGATCAGCACATCCGCCTTTTCGGCGAGTTTCAGCAGCACCGCGCGGCCGCGTTCGTTTTTCAGGTCGAGCGTGATGCTGCGCTTGTTGCGATGCAAATTCTGGAAGTCGCCGGAATGGCGCGGTCCGCCGATGGGATCGCCCCCCTCCAGCCGCTCGGGCGCCTCGATCTTGATGACATTGGCGCCCCAATCGGCCAATTGCCGCGCACAGGTCGGCCCGGCGCGCACCCGCGACAGATCGAGAACGGTAAAGCGGGACAGCGCGCCCTTGGCACGCGAGGCAGTCGTCATGAGCAGGGCCGGTCCCTCATCTTGCGGCGCGGACCTTCTCCGAAGACGGCGGCAAATTCAACTCGCCACGCCCGACACCCGAAATTCCGGGCGCGACCGGTCACGCCTTGCGAATCCGGAACACCAGAACGTCGTCCTGCCGGTCCGTCGCCTCGAGCGTATCGCCGGTCTGGCCGATCAGATGCGGAATATCGATGGCAGCCAGTGGATCGGTGCATTCGACGATAATCTGCTCGCCTGGCTGCATCCCGCGCAGCACCTTGCGGGTACGCAATGCCGGGAGCGGGCATTTCAGGCCGCGCAGATTGATGACCTTGTCGGGGCTGTCCATAGGCAAAGGCTATGAGGCGATCGATCCAAACCATAACACTATCAGTGACTTGACCCAGTATGGGGGCTTCGTCAGAAACGCAAGCATGAATACGGAGGCCGCCCCCCTGCAACGGATCGCGAGGCTGACGCCTCTTCGCGACGCCCATGCCGCGATTGATGCGGTGCCGGCCGTGCCCGCCTCAACGCAGCCGATTGCGGATTGTGCAGGCGCGGTGCTGGCCTGCGATGTTGTGGCGCCGCATGCGGTCCCGGAGGGACCGCGCGCCCTGCGCGACGGCTGGGCGGTGTCTGCGGACCTGGTGCAGGATGCGGGTTCCTATGCCCCGGTCCCGCTCGATCCGGCCACGTACTATCTCGACGCATTTGCAGACTTACCCGCCGGCTCCGACACGGTAATTCCGCACGATGCGGTCGAACAGGTTGGCGGGTTGCTGCATGCGGTGTCTGCCGCCGCACCGGGCGACGGCGTGTTGCCGGCAAGTTTCGATGCGGCTGCAGGCGCGATCCTCGCCGCGGCCGGCCATAGGCTCATGGCTTCGGATATCGCGGCGTTGACCGCATTGGGCATCGGGGAGGTGCAGGTGCGCAGGCCCCGCATTGTGCTCGCTGGTGCGCGTGACAACGACATCGTCATTGACGCCGCGCGGAGATGGCTCGCCGATGCGCTACGCAGAAACGGCTCACATGTCATTGAAGCGGACGGCATTGCCGTGGCGCTGGAGGCCGAACACGCCGACGCCGTGATCGGCATCGGCGGCACCGGCAGCGGCCGTCGCGACAATAGCGTCAACGCCCTCGCCCGCATCGGCCGCGTCAGCTTTCATGGCGTCGCGATTTCGCCCGGCGAGACGGCGGCCTTCGGCCACGTGAAGGAGAGGCCGGTTGTGCTGTGTCCCGGACGGTTCGATGCCGTGATGGCCTGCTGGCTGCTGCTCGGACACAGGCTGCTCGATGGTCTGAGTGGCCATACAAAGGACTCAAGCCTGCCCGCCATCGCCGCCATTCTCGACCGCAAGGTCACATCGACCATCGGACTTGCCGAGATCGTGCCGCTTGCTCTTGAAGATGGCCGCGCGCAGCCGCTCGGGACAGGCGTGTGGCCGCTGAACATCCTGCTGCGTGCGCAGGGCTGGCTTCTGGTCCCGCCCGACAGCGAGGGCTTCCCGGACGGCACGGAAGTGACGGTGCATCCATGGCCGTGACACCGGACGGCAGCGCCATGTCTAATTCCGCCGACGATCTGCTCGCTGCGGTGCGGCGGGCGGCGCGGCAGGAGCAGTTTCTCGACGTGGTCACGGCCGACGAGGCCCGCAGACGCTTCGAGGCGCATCTGGATCTCGCGCCGCGTGGTAGGGAACAGGTGCCGCTGGCCGACAGCCTCGGGCGCGTGCTCGCGCAGGATATTCGGGCCCCGCGCGATGTGCCGCCCTTCGACCGCTCCGGCGTCGACGGCTTCGCATTGCGGGCAGCCGATACCATCGGCGCCAGCGATTCCATGCCGCGCAGGCTGGTGCTCAATCGCGAAGTGATTGCCTGCGGACATGCGCCGTACATCGCCGTCGCACCGGGCACGGCGACCGCGATCGCCACCGGCGGCATGATCCCGCGCGGCGCCGATGCCGTGGTCATGATCGAGCAGACAGAATTGCACGACGGCGGCGACATGCCCGCCATCGACCTGCGGCGCGCGGCGGCGGCAGGCCAGTTCATCGGCTATGCCGGATCGGACATTGCGCGCGGCGAGACCCTGCTACGCAAGGGCAGCGTGATCGGCTCGCGCGAAATCGGAATGCTTGCGGCCTGCGGACTGGCGCAGGTCGATGTCGTCCGACGGCCCCGGATCGCGGTGCTGTCGACCGGCGACGAACTTGTCACGCCGGGCGCGCCGCTGCGTCCCGCCGCAATCTATGACAGCAACGGCGCCATCGTATCTGCGGCCGTGCAGGAAGCGGGCGGATTGCCAGAAAATTTCGGCGCCTATCCGGACGACGAAACCGCCCTCGGCACCGCCATGCGCGAGGCGTTGCGCGATCACGACATGCTGATCCTGTCCGGCGGCACATCGAAAGGCGCGGGCGATCTCTCGCATCGCATCGTGTCGTCGCTGGGCGCGCCCGGCATCCTCGTGCATGGCGTGGCGCTCAAGCCCGGCAAGCCGCTCTGCCTCGCGGTCGCGGACGGCAAACCGGTCGTGGTGCTGCCGGGATTTCCGACCTCGGCCATCTTCACCTTCCACGCATTTGCCGCGCCGGTCATCCGCGCGCTGGCCGGATTGCCGCCGGACAATCCGCACTGCACGACCGCGCGACTGCCTGTGCGCATTCCCTCCGAACTCGGCCGCGAGGAATTCGCGCTGGTCGCTCTGGTCGAAGGCGACGATGGCATGCTCGCCTTTCCGACGCCGAAAGGATCGGGATCGGTGACGGCGTTTTCGCAGGCCGACGGCTTCATTGCCATCGATGCGCTCGCCGCCGCGCAGGATGCCGGCACGCATGTCGATGTGACCTTGATCGGCAAGGCCGGGCGCGCTCCGGACGTGGTCATCATGGGCAGCCATGACGTTGCGCTCGACGCAATGGTCGGCGCGCTGGCTGCGCGCGGCTATACGGCGCGGGTGCTTGCGGTCGGCAGCCTCGGCGGGGCGACGGCGGCGCGGCGGGGCGAATGCGATATCGCGCCGGTACATCTGATCGATCCGGACAGCGGGCGCTACAACACGCATCTGGTTGCGCCGGGTCTCACCCTGGTCAAAGGCTGGGAGCGCGAGCAGGGCTTTCTGTTCCGCAAGGGCGATGCGCGCTTTTCCGGCAAGAATGCGGAGGAGGCGATAGCCATAGCGCTCGCCGATCCGGATTGCCTGCTGGTGAACCGCAATGCAGGGTCCGGCACACGGGTGCTGCTGGATCGCGCCCTCAAGGAGGCGCGCCCGCCTGGCTACGCCAACCAGCCGAAATCGCACAATGCCGTGGCGGCGGCCATCTCACAGGGCCGCGCGGATTGGGGCTTTGCGATCGCGCCAGTGGCAAAGCTTTACGATCTGGATTTTCTGCCCGTCGCGCCCGAGGAATACGACTTCCTCATCACCGAACGCGCCCTGTCGCGGCCCGGAACCCAGGCCTTTCTGGACGCCTTGCGCGATCCGCAGGTCCGGGACAGCATCAGGCGATTGGGCATGCGCCCTGCTGATGGCTCATTTGACGGCTAGCAGCGCATGCTGTCCCATCCATCCTCGATGCTCCCCGATAGATCTGCTGCCGCCCGCATGAACCTGCCGCTCGCCGTTGCCACAGCCCTGATCGTCTGCCTGTCGCTTCCTGCGCATGCGCAGATGCGCGGGCATGGCGGACCCGTCCGTGCTGTCGCTGTTGCACCGGATGGGCAAACGGCGGTGTCCGGCAGCTTCGATACATCCGCGATCCGCTGGTCGCTGTCGCGCAATGCGGCCGAGCAGGTGCTGCGGTTTCACGAAAGCGCGGTCAATGCGGTCGCGGTCCTGCCGGATGGCCGCGTGGTCACCGGCGGCGAAGACGGAAAAATCGCCATCTGGAAACCGGGCGTACCTGTGCCCGAACGCATCTTCGAGGGTCACAAGGCACAGGTCGTGACGCTCGCCATTTCGCCGGACGGCAAGACCATCGCGTCCGGATCATGGGACCGGACCGTCCGGCTCTGGCCCTTGAATGGCGGCACGCCGCGCGTCCTCGAAGGGCATACGCAGAACGTCAATGGCGTGGCATTTACGCCCGATGGCGGCGCATTGGTCAGCGCCGGCTATGACGCGACATTACGGATCTGGCCGCTCGCGGGCGACAGCGCGCCGCTGACGGAAACATTGCCTTCGCCGCTGAATGCCGTCGCGGTGGCACCGGACGGCGAGATCGTCGCATCGGGCGCCAATGGCCAGGTGTTCTTCCTGTCATCCAAAGGCGAGCAGCAGGCCGCACTCGAGATCGCCGAAACCCCGGTGATTGCGCTGTCGATGTCGCGCGACGGCGAGCGGATTGCGGCGGCCGGCATCCGCGGGTCGGTGGCGATTGTCGACCGCAAGCAGCGCAGCATCGCGCGCACCCTGGTCGGGCCGGGCCTGCCGGTCTGGTCGGTGACATTTTTTCCGGACAATGTGACGCTTCTGACCGGCGGCACCGACCGCATGGTGCGGCGATGGAATACGGCGACCGGCGAACATATCGGCGCGGTGCCGATGGCCGATGCCTCAGATCCGCTTGCCGCCTATGAGGGCGACCGTGGCGCGGAAATCTACCGCGCCTGCATTGCCTGCCACACGCTGTCGCCGGACGAGGGCAATCGCGCAGGCCCGACCCTTGCCGGCATTTTCGGGCGCCGCATCGCCACCCTGCCCGGCTATAATTTTTCCGAGGCCTTGAAGAATCTCGACATCGTGTGGACGCCGGAAACGGTCTCGAAACTGTTCGAGGTCGGACCGGCCACCTATACGCCGGGCACCAAGATGCCGGAACAGACCATCGGCTCGGCGGATGACCGCAAGGCGCTGATGGATTTTCTGTCGCGCGCCACCGTCAAGCATTGACGGTGTGCGGACGCTTCAGCTGCGCGGCTCCTCGTCACGCTCGCGCAGATAATCGTCGCTGGTGCGCACCCGCGGGCGTTCGCCAATGCCGCCGCCGTAGGGATCGAAGGCCTGTTCGGTGACGGCCGTCACGCGGCAATCCTCGCACATCTTCAGCACTTCGAGCCGGTCGGCGTGGCCCTTGAACATCCAGTGCTTGCCTTCGAGTTTTGCCATGACGCGTTCGATGGTGCTTTTCACGCCGAACGGCTTGCCGCAGCTGATGCAGGCGAACGGCTCTTCTTCCTTGATCACCCGCGGCGCCGCCGTGGCCGCCCGGAAGTCCAGT
>JAEVZN010000615.1 GCA_023392205.1 Pseudomonadota bacterium | reverse complement strand
CTCCAGCGGTGTCTCGGAAATCGGCGAGGACCACGCCGAGCCGCTGGACCCGCTGGCGGCACAGCGCATCGAAGTGAGCCGCGGGCCGGCCACGCTGCGCTACGGCTCGCAGGCCATCGGCGGCGTGGTGAATGCGGAGAATAATCGCATCCCGACCTTCATCCCGCCACGCGGCATCAGTGGCGAGTTGCGCACGGGCTGGACCAGCGTCGACAAGGGCCGCGAAGGCGCTATCATCCTCGACGCCGGCGCAGGCAATTTCGCCATTCACGCGGATGCCTTCGGCCGCCGCAATGGCGATTACAAGATCCCCTCCTACCCGTATCTGTTCCCGGAAGACCCCGCACCGCAGGTCGGCGCGTGGCAGCCCAATTCCTGGCACAAGTCGCAAGGCGGCGCGATCGGCGGCTCGTATATCTTCGATCGCGGCTTCATCGGCGTGGCGGTCTCGACCTTCGACAGCCTTTATGCCGTGCCCGGCCAGGAGGCGACCGAGACCCGCACGCGTATCGACATGCGCCAGACCAAGGTCACGTCCAAGGGCGAATTCCGGCCCGAGGCTTCCGCGGTCGAAGCCGTGCGCTTCTGGCTCGGCACCACCGATTACAAGCACGCGGAGATCGCCAATGAAGGCGGATTCGAGGGGCCGCAGCAGCGCTTCCTGAGCAAGCAGAAGGAAGGCCGCGTCGAGGTGCAATTGCGCCCGTTCCAGACCGCCTTCGGTGCGCTCACCAGCGCGATGGGTGTGCAAGCGAGCGGCGAGGATCTGGATGCGCCGGGTCTGGAAGGGGGATTGTTCGATCCCAATACCACCCGCAGCATCGCTGGTTACATGTTCAACGAATGGCAGCTCACCGCGCTCACCCGCATGCAGCTGGCCGGCCGCATCGAGCAGAACGAGGTGAAGGGTATGGTACCGGATCTGTTCGTCGATCCCGATGTCAGCATCTGGCGCGAGCGCTCCTTCACCCCGCTCAGCGGTGCCATCGGCTTCCTGCACGACCTGCCCTATGGCATGACCGCCAGTGTCACCGGCCAATATGTGGAGCGCGCCCCGCGTGCACCGGAATTGCTGTCGCGCGGCGTGCACGAAGCCACCGAGACCTTCGATATCGGCAATCCCAATCTTGGCATCGAAAAGGCCAAGTCCGTCGAGATTGGTCTGCGCCGCAATGAGGGCGCCTGGCGCTTTGAGGTGACCGGCTTCTATACGCGCTTCGACGGCTTCATCTATCGCAACCTGACCGGCGAGACCTGCGACGAGGATTTCGCAAGCTGCGCCCCCGGCGATGCGGGTGAACTCAACCAGGCAGTCTATGCGCAGCGCGATGCGACCTTCCGCGGGGCGGAATTTCAGACCCAGCTCGATGTCGCGCCGCTCTGGGCTGGTCTGTGGGGCGTGGACGCGCAATATGACATCGTGCGCGCCAAGTTCACCGACGGCACCAACGTGCCGCGCATCCCGCCGCAGCGTCTGGGCGGCGGCGTGTTCTACCGCGACGGCAACTGGTTCGCCCGCGTCGGCCTGCTGCATGCCTTCGCGCAGAACAACGTCTCCGATTTCGAGACGAATACCGACGGCTACAACATGCTCAAGGCCGAACTCAGCTACACGACCAGGCTGAAATCCGACCCGACCGGCATGACCGAACTGAAGATCGGCATTGTCGGGGACAACCTGCTGAACGAGGACGTCCGCTTCGCGCAGTCGTTCAAGAAGGATGAGGTGCTACAGCCGGGCCGCACCATCAAGCTGTTCGCCAATCTGAAATTCTGACGCGCGAACAGCTTTTATCGAACTTCCCACTTGCGGCGTCCGTGTCATTGCGGATGCCGCTTTTTTTTGAGCCGAAACCCGTGCTACTCGCGCAGCTTGCGCAGCCGCACATATAGCGCGCCTTCGCCGCCATGCGAGATGGCTGCCTGATCGTAGCCGATCACCAGCGTCCGGAATTCAGGCAAGGCAAGCCAGAGCGGCACCTGCCGCTTCAGGATTCCGCCGCCCTCTCCGCGTCCGCCCTTGCCGGTGATGACCAGCACCACGCGCCCGCCCTTGCCTTGCGCGCGGCGCAGGAAGCGCAGCAGCGCGTCATGCGCTTGCGCCTGCGTATGGCCATGCAGATCGAGCCGCGCATCGATGGTCTGGCTGCCGCGCGCGATCTTCTGCTTCAGCCGCCGTTCCAGAGCCGTGGGCACGGGGATTGCGGGCCTGAGCGCGATAACCGGCATTGCGGCCTGAACCGGCGCACCGGACTTTTTCTTCGCAACGGCTTTCGGGGGATTGGCTTTCGGCGGCGCAGGCGGCACCTCGTCGGGCGGCGCTGCCGCCTTGGCAATCCGCTTGCGCAACGGCTTCACCGAGCGCGCCACGCTGTCCCACACGGCCTGATCGTCGCTGGAAAGCCGCCGACCCTTGCGGTCCGCGGCCTGTGTCATGGGGTGCGCTTCATGTCCGGTGCGTGAGATGCAGTGCGTGAGGCACGCATATCACGGCACGGGCTTGGCCGCACGCGGCTGCGCAGCGCCATTGCGGCGGCTGGCGGTGGTGTCGGCCGCAGGCGGAGACGCTGCCGGTTTCGGGGCCGTTCCGGTCGGCTTCGGGAACGGATTGGCGCTCCCCGTCGATGCGGGGCTCGCCGGCTTGGCATTGCCCTTCGGCGCAGGCGTTGCGGCGGAGGTCGTCACCGGTTTGGCCGCGGGTTTCGGGGCAGGCTTGGGC
>JAEVZN010000555.1 GCA_023392205.1 Pseudomonadota bacterium | reverse complement strand
GTCTGATCATGACCACCGATCTGCGCGCCACTACCTGGGAGGACGAGGCCGCCAAGACCTTCCGCTTCAATTCCGAGAATTTCATCGACCAGAAGCTGAAATCCGCGGTGGACGGGAGCGCCGAGCGCAGCGGACCGCAGATTGGCGTCAATCTGCGCAAGCCCGCGACCAAGAAGTTCGGAATCGAGTCCGGTATCTATTTTCCGACCGATCATATGCGCCGCATCATCGTTGCCGCGCGGGCGGGCCAGACCATCCTCGAAGGGCCGGTCTATGACGGCTCTGACAGCGGCGAAAAGGTCTACGACACCCTGAGCGTGATCGGCCAACCGATCGACCCGGAACGCTCGCGGCCGACCGATGCCACCGCCAAGGATGGCGACCTTTCGAACATGCGCCGCTGGCCGGTGAGCATCAGCTATTTCGACCGCAGCAAAGTTGCAGACGACAAGACCGGCGAACAGACCCCGGTCTATTCGATCCGCTTCGAGCTCTACGAAAACGGAATTTCTCGCGCGCTGACGCTGGATTACAACGACTTTGTCGTGACCGGCGAGATGACCTCGCTCGAGGTGCGCAAAGCCAAGGCGTGCAATTAAGCGGGCACGCTCTGTCTTTCGGCGCCTATCGTTTCCGGTCGCGATCCCAGGCTATGCCGCGCATGACCGATTGCTGTCCGAATTTTGCGCGCAGGATGTCGAGGGTTCGCTCCGAGGCCGTATCCTTACTGCCCTTGATGTCGAGGAGGTCGCCGGGGTCCGCCTGTGTTGCCGGCTGAAGCGCCGAAACGCCGATCCCGATCAGCCGGAATTTGGTGCCGTCGATCTCCCGCGCCAGCAGGTCACGGCCGCAGGCGAAGATGCGATGCGCGAGCTGGGTCGCATCGCCCAGCGAACGCGCCCGCGTGCGGGTCTGGAAATCCGCGCTCTTGAGCTTCAGCGAGACGGTGGAGCCGCACAAGGCTTTGTCCTTCAGCCGCGCGGACACGCGCTCGGAGAGGTCGAAGAGAATCTGTTCGAGCGGCCGAAGCGTGGCGATATCCTCATTGAACGTGGTCTCCGCCGAGATGCTCTTGGCGTCCCGGTCGGGTACGACCTTGCGCAGGTCGATGCCGCGCGAGAGGCGGCTCAGGCGTTGTCCTTCGACGCCATAGCGCCGCATCAATTCGGTCTCGTCGGCCTTTTGCAGATCTCCGATCAGCCGATAGCCGTCATTGGCCAGCTTCTGCTGCGCAGTCTTGCCGACCCCATAGATCAGCGAGACCGGCTTTTGCGCCAGGAATGTGGGTGCGTCGGCGCGGCCGAGCACCGCAAAGCCGCGCGGCTTGTCGAGGTCGGAGGCGATCTTGGCCAGGAACTTGTTATAGGACAGCCCGACCGAAACGCTGATCCCGATCCGCCGCTCGACCTCGCCTGCGAAATGCGCCAGCGACCGGGCGGCGCTGCGGCCATGCAGCCGCTCCGTGCCGGACAGGTCCAGAAACGCCTCGTCGATCGAGACTGGTTCGACCAGCGGCGTGAGGTCGCGCATCAGCGCCCGCACTTCGCGCGCAACGCCTGCATATTTCGCCATGTTTGGTTTGACGATCACCGCCTCGGGGCAAAGCCTGCGCGCCTTGAACATCGGCATCGCCGAATGCACCCCGCTGGTGCGGGCGATATAGCAGGCCGTGGTCACCACGCCGCGCACCCCGCCGCCCACGATGAGCGGCTTGTCGGCGAGCGACGGATCGTCCCGCTTCTCGATGGTGGCGTAGAAGGCGTCGCAATCGACATGCGCGATACTGAGCGCCGCAAGTTCCGGATGGCGCAGGAGGCGCGGGGAGCGGCAATGCGGACACCGCGGACCGGCGCTGGCCTCGTTCAGGCAATCGCGGCAAAAGCCGGACGTCATGCGCTGTCGGGTTCCCATTTCCGCCCCGCCAAACGCTCGCGAGCCGCAACGATCAGCGCCGGGTCGCGGCCGCTTTGTTGCGCGAAAGCGAGCAGCTCCGCGTCGTCCTGTGCGAGATGGTCGAGAAGCCCCGCCAGAAACAGCGGCTGCTTCGCGTCGGCACGCAGGTCGCCGGGTCCAATTCCGGTGGCCGCCAGAAAACGGCCGAATCTTTCCGGTTCACTCGCGAAGAATTTCAGGACGTCGATCGCGACCGCTTCGGCGGTCGCCTGCGTCAGTTGCAGAGGGGCGTTAACCATCGCATTCCGTTTGCGTTTCCGTAACAAATGATACCTATTTTCGCCGATGTTATCCGAGTCCGCGCCTGACATGTCGCGGAACTCTGCGCCTTGGTTTCTGGGCAGGGTGGACGTTGCCCAGGAGGGGCTGGAATGGCCAAGACAGTCCTGATCGTGGAGGACAACGAGCTCAATATGAAGCTCTTTCACGATCTGTTGGAAGCGCATGGCTACAACACCGTGGGCACCCGCAACGGGATCGACGCTCTTGACCTGGCCCGTCAGCACCGTCCCGATCTGATTCTGATGGATATTCAATTGCCCGAGGTGTCCGGACTGGAGGTCTCCAGATGGCTGAAGGACGACGCCGAACTCAAAGCCATTCCGGTGGTGGCCGTCACCGCCTTCGCCATGAAGGGCGACGA
>JAEVZN010000514.1 GCA_023392205.1 Pseudomonadota bacterium | reverse complement strand
GCGCAGCGCCTCGCGCAACGACGGCCGGCTGACGCCGAGTTTCAGGCAAAGATCGGCCTCGACCAGCTTCTCGCCCGGTTTGAACACGCCCGATAGAATGGCGTTGCGCAGATTGCCTGCGGCCTGTTCGTGCACGCTCACCGGCGACACTTTCAGGTCCAACGGCTGTGCCGTCCCGGCCATGCGGATGGCATGTGCGGCCCGCGCCGGCATCGGATCTCCTCGTTGCATATTGTCAGACAATCTGGTTATCTGACTCCCTGGAATAACGCAAATTCGACATGGGACATCTTATCGTGCAACTGAATATCCGGCGGACCTTCACCATCGTGGAAGAACGGCGCAGCGAGGCCGGCCGCAAGGGCGAGCCGCCCCTGCGCAAGGTCGCCGTCGTGTCGGTGCTCGAAAATCCTCTGGCCGGTCGCTATGTCGAGGATCTCTCCGAACTGATCGCGGCAAGCCCTGCACTGGGGACCGAAATGGCCAGGCCCGCGCTCGCGGCGATGGCGCCCTATGGCGTGGAGAGTTACGGCAAGGGCGGCATTGTCGGCCTGTCCGGCGAGCAGGAGCATGCCAATGCGCTGCTCACTACCGTCTTCGCCAACCCGTTCCGCGACGCCATCGGGCGGGCGGATGCGTGGATTTCCTCGATGACCAAGGTCGCCGCCCCCGGTACGCTGATCGACATTCCGATGAATTGCATCGACGATGTGTATGTCCGCTCGCATTATGACGGCATGTCGCTGGTGCTGCCCGATGCGCCTCTGCCCGACGAGGTCGCGATCATTTTCTGTCTCGCCAATCGCGGACGCATCAATGCGCGGGTCGGCGGCATGAGCCTTGCGGATGCGCGCAAGAGCCGGAAAGACTGACCGCGAGATCAAGACAGCAAGATGAAAACCGCAATCGTCAATATCGGCACCATTGTCACCGGCGACTGGCGCGCGCCCATCGCCGCGGGCGACACCATCGTCATGGATGCGGGCGCGATCGTCCATGTCGGCCATGCCGATGCGGCGCTGGTCGAATCCTGCGATGTGACGATCGATGCCAATGGCACGGTCGCGATCCCCGGCCTGATCGATTCGCATGTGCACATCACGTTTGGCGATTACACGCCGCGACAGAAGACGGTCGGCTTTCTGGAAAGCTACACGCATGGCGGCGTGACCACCGCCATTACCGCGTCGGAAGTGCATGTGCCCGGCCGTCCCAAGGACCCGGACGGCGTGAAAGCGCTGGCGGTCGCAGCGCTGAAGAGTTTCGAGACGTTTCGTCCCGGCGGGATGCGCGTGCATGCGGGTTCGGTCATCCTCGAGCCCGGTCTGGTGGAAAGCGATTTCGACGAATTGCGTGCCAAAGGCGTATGGCTGGCCAAGGCGGGCTTCGGCGCGTTTCCGACGCCCTACGATTACGAGCCGATGATTGCCTGGGCGAAGGCGCGCGACATGATCACCACCGTGCATACCGGCGGCTCGTCCATTCCGGGATCGTCGGGCATCTGGGCCGAGCATATCCTCGCGCTCGATCCGGACGTGTCCTTCCACGTCAATGGCGGCCCGATCGCCATGCCCGACGAGGGCTTTCCGCGGCTGGTCAACGAATCCCAGGTGGCGCTACAGGTCTGCACGGCCGGCAATTTGCGCACGACCCTGTGGCTGAGCAAACTCGTGCGCGAGGCCGACCAGTTCGACCGTTATCTCATCGCCACCGACACGCCGACCGGCAGCGGCATCATGCCGCTCGGCATGTTCTACACCATGACGCATCTGGCGAGCCTCGCCGGCCTGCCGGTCGAATCGGCCATCGCCGCCGCCACCGGCAACAACGCAAAGGTCTACAGGCTGAATTCCGGCTTCCTGCAGCGAGGCAAGGATGCCGATGTCGTGCTGATCGATGCCTGTCTCGGCGGCTCGAAGAATGACGCGCTATCGGCCATCGCCAATGGCGACGTGCCCGCGGTGAGCGCCGTGATCACCGCCGGCATTCCGCGCTTTGTCGGGCGCAGCCGCAACACGCCCGAAGGCATGCGCAAGGTGCGGGTGGCGAAAAGCAACGTCATGCAGGATTTCAGCGGCCAGGCGCATTAGCGGCAACAGGCCGTGCACTAATTCTTCTGCGGATAGGCCAGGCCGTAAAGCAGCGCCACCGCGCCGCCGCCGACGATATTGCCGAGGGTGACAAAGACGAGATTCTTCACAAGCCCGGCAAAGCCGATGGCGGGATAATCTGCGGCAGTGGCTCCGGCCTGCTGCCAGAAATCGGCACCGGCGAACAACACGACGAACCATCCGAACGGGATGAGATACATGTTCGCCACGGAATGTTCGAGGCCGGCGGCGACAAAGGCGGCAATGGGGAGGAAGATCGCGAAAAACTTGTCGCTAGTGGTCTTCGCACTGAAGGCCATCCACACCGCGAGGCAGACCAGCATATTGGCGAGAATGCCGCTTGCGAAAGCCGTTCCGGCGCCGAGCGCGGTTTTCTCCTGCGCGGTGTCGAGTGCGGCCAGTCCCACCGCGCCGTCACCCGTCACATGCAGACCGGCGGCAAGCGCGATGGCGGCAATCACCAGCGACGCAACAAGGTTCGCCATATAGACAATGCCCCACGCCTTCAGCAGCGTGGCGACCGGAAGCCGTCCGGCAGCCATGAGCCCGACCATCAGCGTATTGCCGGTGAACAATTCGGCGCCCGCCACTACCACCAGCAGCAGTCCCAGCACGAACACACTGCCCGCCAGCACCTGCGCCACGCCGAATGGCAGAACGCCATCCGCGCCCGCCAGAGCGACGGTCGCGAACATGCCGCCTAGCGAGATATAGACACCCGCCAGCAGCCCCAACACCACCATCGGCGTGAAGGCCAGGGCGGCCTTGTCTTCCAGCGCCGCATAGACCTCGCCGGCAAGTTCCGGCGGCTGCGGCGCGGCGATGCCGGTATCCTTCTCGTCGGTGTCCTTGCCGTCAGCCACGGATCAGACCTTCACCCGGCAAGTCTTTTCCTCGGCGGCAAGTTCGCGCAATGAATCGCGCGCGGCGACGATACGCTCCCAGCGCACGCCGACCAGCGGAAATTCCGCGCTCGTCGTCAGGCTGAGCAGCGCATTCACCTTCTGCAGGAGACGCTCGCGCGCTGCCGGGAAATCCGCATGGCGGCGGCGTTCGGCAATCAACGCATCCCGCAGCCGGATCACCTTGCCGATCGCCTGTGTCATGGCCTCATGATCGACATCGGGACGGCGTTCGACGATCTGCGTGAAATCCTCCAGTGCCGTCCGGCAACATACCTCGGCGGTTGCGGGCAGATTGGGGG
>JAEVZN010000506.1 GCA_023392205.1 Pseudomonadota bacterium | reverse complement strand
GCCCACAGGTGACGAGACACGAGATTGGGGGCCGCCCTTCCACGAGGAAGACGCGGCCTATTTCGTCGGCACGAACCGCAACAAGCGTTCGATTGGTCTCGATCTCGCCACTGACGCTGGCCGCGCCGTCCTGACGCGCATGCTCGCGGACGCAGACGTTTTGATAGAGAATTTTAAACCGGGAACGCTGGACAAATGGAAAATAGGCAAAGATGTGTTGCGTGCCGAATTTCCGCGTCTCATTCATTGTCGTATCTCCGGCTTTGGCGCTACTGGACCTCATGGCGGCCATCCCGGCTACGACGCGATAGTCCAAGCGATGACCGGAATGATGGCGGCAACCGGTACGCCAGACTCCGGTCCCACGCGAATAGGGGTGCCACTGGTTGACCTATCCACGGGACTCTATGCCTGCGTCGGCATTCTTATGGCCTTGGCGGAGCGGGCACAATCCGGGCTGGGACAATTCGTTGAAGCGACGCTATACGAAACCGGCCTCGCAATTATGCATCCACACACTGCAAACTACTTCGTTCACGGCCAGGCGCCGGAACTTACCGGCAATGACCATCCGAACCTGTATCCTTACTCAGTGTTTGAGACGCGTGACGGTAAAATTTTTATAGGAATTGGAAATGACGGCTCATTCCGAAAGCTATGTCGCGAGCTTGGCCGGTCCGAGCTCGGAACAGATCCGCGCTTCGCTCACAACCGGGACCGTGTTGTCAATCGCGAGGCTTTGCGTACTGAGCTTGAGGCGACCCTGAAGTATCAGAGCGTCGAGCCTCTCAGCCAACGACTGCTGGACGTAGGGTTACCCGCCGGCCCAGTGCAGGCGATCGATCAGGCTCTCACCAATCCCCATACGATCTATCGGGAGGGCGTCATCAAAAAGGATTGGTACAAGGGGATCGCTTCGCCTGTGCACTTCGACCGCACCAAAGCTACGTTGCGTCGGGTGCCACCGAAATTCAGCGAGCATGCGGAGGAGATTCTGGCTGAAGTGGGCTATAGCGCAGACGAAATCAAATTCCTTATTGCGACCGGTACAATTAGCCTATTGCGGAAGCAGTAGGTTACCCCACGGTACGACCAAACTACCATTTGCGGCACGAGCTTGCTGAGATAATTTTGCAAGAACTGGGGGGAATGTGTCACTTCGCGGCCTAGTATCTGAAAATATACCTAAGCGAGAGGATGGACGGCCTGGTTCGCGGCTTGAGGTTGAAGGATGTTGCAGGAATGCTTTTTTGTTAGGAAAGCGTCGACTAGAAGATCGACACCGACAAATCGACTCCGTCGCTCAATATTTGCAAAAGTTTTCGAAGGTCCTCGACTCAGGAATATGGGATTATGGCGCAAACGCCACACGAACTGAATTCCCTTCGATCCTAATTTTGGGGATTGAACGCGAAAGGCAACCGCATCGCTATCGCACCCTTGAAGGATCGCCGCGCCACGCTGGCCTTGTGAGATCGTCCGCTGGAAGCGGGGCATCCGGGACCGGGAAGACAAGTTATCGCGCTCGGGCGCGGCCTTGCGGTCGGGACCCGGCAATTCGGGCGGACACGGTTGGCTCAAGCGCATGAAGCTGTTCGGCGGTGGCGATTTAAACCGGCTGATAGTTGATGCCCAGCATTGTATTGCGATCAAAATAGTAAAGTTCTATCGGGGTTCAAGCTGCTTCTGGAACGTTGCTCCAATCGTCACCTGCTATGGGCTCTGCCCAACCCGCGCAACCCGTCCGCGTCGCGCCCAATCGGGCCATTTGGTCCGAGCGTTCGCCCACAGCGCTGTAATTTGATAAGGCTGACAAGCAACGAACTGAGCACAATGCGATTCCTTTGGCCAAAACTCGGCGGATCACGGAGCATGATTCAGGCGTACTTTCGGACACTATTTTCAGACCTTAGCTTGCAAGCTTGCGACCGGGAGAAAATGGGGACAGCCGGACGAGCGCCGACCGGTTGGCGAAGCTGTCGGAGTTGGACAGTCGGTCGATCGGCCGGGAATGTTGGGGGGTAGCGAGCAAGCCGAAATATTCGGCGTCCCAAGCGGATAATGATGGGAATACCGAAATGAAAAAGCGGCCAACCACAGAGGCGGGCGATGACGCTACTCAGCCCGATCAACATACACGACGCGGAAATAGTTCGATTGTTGCGCATTACTGAATTATTGTTTCACCCGCTCCGTCTCGAGTCATTGTGATGCCCCGAGCCCTCAGAGAAACTGACTTGCATGTTGGCGGCCGGATTCGACTGCGCAGAAAACAACTGGGCCTCAGCATGCAGGCGTTGGCCGAAAGCGTGAACGTCACGTTTCAGCAGATCCAGAAATACGAAATCGGCCACAACCGTATTGGCAGCAGCCAGCTATCACGCCTCGCGCGCACGCTTAATGTGCCGGTTCAGTATTTTTTTGAAGGACTGCCCGGCGAGAAAGCGTTCGAGACCGATGAAGACGCCGCTGCGATAGGACGCTTCCTGACTTCGAAGGAAGGACTGAGGTTGGTCCTGGCCTTTCAGCGCATTTCCGAACGGCTTGTACGGCGCAGCGTAGTCGACCTCGTCGTCCACGTCGCCGCCGAATACGATGGGTTGCCGACCGGACGCAAGTTCGCGCAAACTACCCCTCCGCCCTCACGGTCGCGCAAGAACGGACATAGGTAGCGCCAGTTGAAAGCGGAGCATGCCGGCCAGCTCAGCGCATCGGTCGATCCCCTGCCACGCGTCGTTGCTTGACCGTGTCATCCTGATGGCGCGGACTTGGACGAAAGCCCGGGCCTATCGCCGGCTACCGGAAGAAATCGCCGGGCACGCGGAAACAGTGAAGGTGCTCCACACGCTACGGCCGATGCTGAGGCGATGGCCGGAGCCGATGAGGGCGATCAATTTCAGGGACTGACCGATGCAGCGCCGCATCTCGCTGGCCCAGCCGATCGGTGGAGTTAGAGTACGAGCAGGGTAGTGCCGCAATGTCTAAGGCTGCAATGCCGCGAGCGACCCCCATGCGGCAACCCGAACTCGACTACCACCTGAGCGGCTGGAAGCGGTCCGCGACACCCTGCTCTGGCTGCAGGAGCATGAGCGCCTGATCCGGCAGCGGCTGGCCTGACGGCCCACCCGAGGCTTGCGCGCTACGCGCCGCTCTCGCATTTCTTCAGGAAGCTCGACTTCGCAGCGCCGGCAAGCGGCTTGCCGTCCTTGCTCACCGCGGAGGCCTCGCAGCATTTCTTGATGGAGCTGGTGCGTGCCGCGCCGCTCAACGCCTTGCCGTCCTTGCTGACGGCCTTGACCGCGCAGGATTGCGCGAAGGCTGGTCCCGATGCGACCGACGCGACGATCAGAGCAAGTGCAAAGCGTTTCATTGTGGACATCTCCCGTTGGACCGGCGGACCTTACCGCGCGCGATTCAACCGCACGAGCTTCCGTTAGGATCCCGTCCGCAAGGCTGCCGTGCGCACGGACCTGTGGACAGCGCGGGCCGCCGCCTGCCCTCCCCCAAATACCGACGGGCGCGCATCTGACGCACCGGCGCGTCCCGCGTCCTGCGCATTTGGTTGAACTTTCCACCGAGCAACGGCGTTGGGACCGCATGCACTCGGGCGGCTCGTCTGCCGCTCCTTCCGTCCCCGCCTTCGCCCGTCCCCCCGGCTGGCGGGGACGGACTGTTGTTGAGACGTGTCCAATGCAGCAGCGAAAGCTCATATACGTGCTCGCCGCCATCGGCATCGCCGCTGCGTTGCTCTTCTTTATCTGGGGTTATGTGGCGACGGATACCGATCTCAAGCGCGATCCGCCGCAGCCGAGCCAGGTCGGTCGCGACTGAGTTCATGCGGGTTTCAGCCGGGCGCCCTTGAATCTTTGTTAACCGAGACAGCGTTTTGATTCGACGCATGGTCACAGCCACCAGCCAAGGCAGGTCCGCCCCCCGCGCAAGCGGTGGCGCGGCGCAAGCTCGCCGACGAGCTGCTTTCGATCCATCGCAGGCTCGCCGATGAATTCCTGAAGATCGACCGCCTTGAGGCCGAGCTGAAGAAGCTCACGACCGAAGGCGGCGAAGCGTTCCGCGAGGATTTCGGCGGGCTCGGCTATGTCTCGGTGTCCGGCGCCGTCGCCCGCGAATTCAAGGGCGAGTTGCCGGTGATCCAGACCGAGGCCTGGCTGGCGCTGAAAGCCGCCGAGCAGAAGCAGCTGCAGAAAAGCGGGCTCGTGAAAGTCGAGGAGCAATGGGGCCGCGCCTCCTCAGGCCGTGTCACCGTGAAGGCATTGTGATGCGACTGTTTTACTTAGACGAAGGGCCGATCGACACCCTGCTGCAGATTGCCGAGCGGCCGATCGCCGATGGCGATCTCGTTTCGAAAAGGGCGCGCGACACGTTCGAACAGTTGGATTTGGTCGCGCGCTGCCATGGCTGGAACGTCATCACCGCGGAGGGCCGGAAAATCATCGGCGCTCTGGCAATTCGCCGGACCGGCTTGCCGGTCGCAAACGTCAATCAGGACTCCGCATGGAGCGGCCCGGCCTCACCGGAAAACTTCAACGCCGAACTGGGCCGTCCTCGGTCATTCAAGCGTCGACATGAGGAATGGACCTGAGCGTCGCCCGCAAACTCCGCCATTTGGGACGCGACCTTCTTCAAGAGGCCGATTCTTTGGATAAGGAATGCGGCGGTGAGCAGGTCGGCGCGGCTGCCCTCCGTACATCGCGCTGACCATCGCTGGCGTGACGATCCGGCCGCGTCGGCCTGCTCGTCCCTGCCGCAGGGTGCCGGGCACGACCAGCATCAGGGACGCCGCCCCATAAATCCCGTCGATTTCCTCGATCGCCTGCTTCGCTACACGACGCGATTGTGATCGGCATCGCTGGGTGATCCGTCTAGGATGCGGGACCGTCTGGCGAAGGAGGTTCCGATGCGTTCGCTTCTCTGGTCGATACCGGTTGCTGTTGTTCTCGGCGCTGCGCCCGCCTCCGCCATGTGCGGCGGCATGAACCAGCAGGGCCATAGCGCCATGCAAGGCGGCACCATGCAGGAGGGTTCTGGCTCGATGATGTGCGGCCGGCCCGCGCAATCCACCCAGGCCGAAGATCCGTTCGGCACGAAGCAGTCGAAGCCTGGTCAGCAGCAGATGGGGATGGGTGGCTGTCCCTGTTGCCGCGGCATGGCAATGATGATGCAGCGCGGCGGCAATATGCAGAACCCGCAGATGCAGCAGATGCCACAGATGCAAATGCCACAGATGCAGACGCCCCAGCAGGACCAGGAGGATCCGCACAAGGGCATGGATATGGGCCCGAGGCAATAAGGGCCATCTGTCTGCAAAACTGGAATGCAAAAAAGGCCCCGGCAAGCCGGGGCCTAAGTCCTTGGAGATTTCAGTTGGGGTCTTCAGTGCGTCGTCGATAACAAGCTTACCAGAGGCCCCCGCCGAAGCGGTAGTTCAGGCCGACGCGGATGGTGTGCACGTCGGCATCGAGCCCGATGCCGCCGGGCACGGCCGGGAAATAGGTCTCGCGGTCGAGCATCAGATACTGATACTCGACCTGCGCCGCCCAGTTGTCCAGCAGCGCCCATTCGACGCCGCCGCCGGCCACCCAGCCGGTATGCGTGCGGTCTTCCGACAGAGCGAAGCCCGGCGCGGTGAACGACAATTCGTTGCGGCCCCAGGCAAAGCCGCCGGTGCCGTAGACCATCATGCGATCCCAGGCATAGCCGAGGCGGCCGCGCACGGTGCCGAACATGTTCAGCGTGGTGTCGGCGGTGACGCCGAAGGCCGAGGCAGACGAGCCGATGTCGGAGCCGGATAGATCCGCTTCGATACCCCAGACCCACGGCGAACCGGCGGCCTGCCAGTTGATGCCGATCTGGCCACCGCCGAACCACCCGTCGATATCGCCGAAATCGGTGAGGCCCACGATGGTGGCCGAACCCTCGCCCCAGGCATAGCCGCCGTGGATACCGGCATAGAAGCCGGACCAGTTATAGGCCTGCATCATGACCGGCGCGGGAGGAGCTTTGTACACCGGGGCGCGCATGTCCGCGGCCATGACCGGTGCGGCGGAAATTGCAAGAGCGGAGAACGCGGCAAGAGCCAAGGCGCGCATGTTATCCCCCGAAAATGTTGACACCATCCTGAGCGGGGGTTTGGCGAACTGCAAGTCCTATCGCGAGTTCCATGTGCAACATCGCGCCCCCGTGACGCACAAGTCACAAGCGGTGCTTTGGTTCCGCCAAAAAATGGTCAGGCCAGCGAATGGTGCGGCGACAGCCGGACGATCGACGGCGGCGGGTTGCGCCCTTCGCAGGTCCGGCAACGCAGGCTTGGCAGGATCGCCGTGACCGGCGTCTCGGACGGCCGCGGCACCACCCGCAAGTCCAACGTCCCGATCGTCCGGCAGGCCGGGCACAGCACATGCAGCCAGTGATGGCCTGACAGCAGCGCCGCACCCACCGTGGGTGCGAACAGGATCCGCCGGCCGGCCGCGATCCGCGCATTGAAGACATCCACAGCAAGCAAAGCCCAGCGCCGGTCGAGCGCCGCGATGTCGCGCATGTCGGCCGTTCCGGGCGCGAATTCGCGGATCCGGGCGGCCAGCTGGCGGGCGGTCAGGTGGTGGGAGGACATGGCCGCATCTTGCCGGCCGCGCGCGAAGGTGCAAGCCGAAGCGGCCGCGCGAACTGTTGGGCGCCGCACCATTCAGCGAATTTGGACTCGCATGACGACCGGGAGTTGCGGTAAAAATTTGCGGGGAAGTATCGGGGGTCAAGCGTGGGGAGAGAGCGTCTCAGCGACGAGGACATCGCCGCCATGCTGGCCGGCCAGACGGCGTGTCTGGCCGCCGTCCTCGATCTGCTGATCGAGCGCAAGCTTGTCTCACGTCGCGAAGTGCAGGACTGCCTCCGCGCCCTGGCCGACGAGCACACGCTCGCAGACGCCGATCCGAAGAGCCGCGCCCCGATCCGGCATCTCCAGCACATCGTCAGGCGCGCCCCATGAAAAGTATTGCAGCACGACGCATCAGAGCGGGGTGGAAGGCGCGCGTATTCGGCGTCACGTCGAATGCAAGAAAGATCCACGGCTTTTTTGATCAAGATTGGTACGATGCCGAATATGGTCTTTCCCAAAGTTCGCTAAGTGGGTTCGACCATTATCTGCGGATCGGCGTGCAAGCTGGCCATTCCCCAAATGCGGATTTTGACGAAGATTTTTACCGATCGTTTTACAGCGATGTTAGGGAGGCGGTGGAGCGCGGCGAGTTCGTGAATGGTTTCGAACATTTTGTGCTCTTTGGAGCAAAGGAAGGGCGCCTTCCGACGTTCGAAATAAGCCGCGCTACCGAGGCGGCCTTTCCTGGACTAACGAAACCCGTGGAGTGGGACGCAGCAGAAGCCATTTCTCGCAAGCCGCATTCGATTGGCAATAAAAGCGGTTGGAAGGCGCGCATATTCGGCGCCCCCTCGAACGCTAGTGAGATTCACCGCTTTTTCGATCAGAAATGGTACGACGCCGAGTATGGGCTTTCACAGAGCTCAGTCAGAGGGTTCGACCATTATCTGCAAATTGGCATTCATGCCGGGAATTCTCCGAACGCGGATTTTGACGAGGGATTTTACAGGTCGTTTTACTGCGATGTTCGGGAGGCGGTGGAGCGCGGCGAGTTTCTAAGCGGTTTTGAGCATTTTGTGCTTAATGGACGAAAGGAAGGTCGCCTTCCGAAGCACGAGATCAGCCACACAACCGAGCTGGCCTTTCCTGGACTAACGAAAGCCGTGGAATTGGATGCAGCAGACGCAATTGCTCGCAGGCTTCGCTCGATTCCCGCTAAGCCAGGTCACGGCGCACCCTGCATCTGGTTCCTCGTGCCGAACTTCAACCCGGATATATTTTTCGGCGGATACAAGGCCGGCCTCGAGCTCGTGCGATCATTTCATCGTCAGGGCTGGACTGTAAAAATTGTCATTTGTGGTCATCCCACCGAAGACGGACGATACGCGCTGTGGTCGCTTGGAAGAGACCCTCGTTTTCGAAGCTTCGTCGACTCCGTCAAAATATTCAATCGAGACCGAAACCAGGGGCTCCCCCTCGAAGTGGGTCCCAATGACCGAATAATCTCTTACTCGTGTTGGGAAGCATTCCTTGCGCATGACTTGGCGAAATTTACGAGGGAGCCCCGCTTTATCTCGCTTATCCAAGAAGATGAATCAATATTTCATGAATACGGCTCGGAACATGCGATACTTTGTAGCGCTTACAACTTGCCGCAGTTCCCAATCTTCAATTCCAGAAAGCTTCAAGAGTATTTTCAAGCCCATAGCATAGGTGTTTTTCGATCCGGTCGAACGCCTGAAGAGAATAGAGATTTTGCTGTTTTCGAACACGTGCTTAGCGAAGCTGAAAAGCCAACTGTTCAGGAAATGCGCGATCGCTCTCGACTTCGTTTTGCGATGTACGCTCGGCCTGAATGTCACGCGAGGCGCAATTTATTCGCCGTGGGGCTTTTGGCCCTGAGACAATCCATCGATCGAGGACATTTTGCTGGTGATTGGGAATTTGTTGGCGTTGGCTCTTCGCTCCCTGGCTCTGTTGAACTCGGGCGGCACCAGCGAATGGAGATGCTACCCAAAATGGATGGGCGCACTTACCGAAAGTTTTTGAAGTCTGTCGACGTCGGTCTGAGCCTGATGTATTCACCACATCCCGGCCTAGTTGCCTTCGAGATGGCATCTGCCGGCGCGCGAGTTGTAACCAACATATTCGATAACCGAAGTGAAGATTTCGTACGCTCCATCTCGTCCAATCTCATACCGTGTCAACCAAGCATCTCCGGTGTCGCAGATGCTTTGATGACGGCAGCCTCAGGGGTGGGTGATTGTGATGAGCGCGAGCGCGGTATGCATCTCTGTCGAATCGGGGCCTCAAGCTCCTGGGATACGCTGTTCGATTCAGATTTCCACCGGCGCCAACTCCATGGCGTCATTCCCCCGGCTCTGAGAGTGTTCGTCAGCAAAAAAGCAGATGAGTATTACGAATGCACCCGAAACAGCTAGGTCTGACGGCCGATGACTTTATTGAAAATAGCGATGAATCACTGGATTTATTGGCACGCGCAGTTTCTACTGTCGTTGAATATACCTTAGATCGACGCTTCGACCAAAAGCTGGCTGCGGCGTCCTCCGGCGACACAGACGCCGAACGCTACTTCTACGTTGGACTTGAATGGCTTGAGTTCCTGATTCGATACGGTCGGCTGTCGCCGTCGGGAAGAGTGCTTGATATCGGTTGCGGCAATGGACGGATGGCCGCTCCATTATCTTACTATATAAAAGACGGGGCGTATTACGGATTTGATCCACAGACCGATTTGATCGAGTACTGCAAAAAGACAATCCGCCGTCCAAATTTCTCTTTTGAGCACATCGATTTGTCACACCCCATTTACAATCGTAAAGGCGCAATACCGAGCGAAACGTTTACCTTTAAGTATCAGCCAGATTTTTTCGACGTCGTTTTTGCCGCTTCCATTTTCACCCACATCGATGCGGCAACGGCCAAGAATTATCTCAGCCAAATCGCCACCGTGTTGCGGCCGGGAGGAATCGCACTTTTATCGTTTTTTGCCATCCCAGAAGCAGCGACTAGGACTGTTGGCCAGGTGACGCCGCGCCTGGGTCTTGGGGAGGGAGAATACTCATACTGCTTTCGAAAACTCGAGAACGGGCAGTATATTCATTGCGACTTAGATGGCGTTCCAAAAAATCACTATTTCAGCGATCCAATCGGCGACCCCGTCGCATATGAGACCGCCAGCTTTTCCGAAATGTGTGCTGCATCAGGATTGCAAACGGTAGCCGATCTCACCGGAGCTTGGAACGGAAGACCTTATCTTCACGGCTGGCAAGACATGCTGGTTCTTAAGAAGATTGTCACTTGAGGCGCGCGGGCTACTTCCTATTCAAGCGTGACGGCCGAAGATGCGTTGCGTCACAAATTGACGCGCCCAGATATGCAGAGTCCAACAAGGAGCAACAATTGAGTGCTCGATTTAGATCCAACGAACATATAGTTTGGTCAGTATTTCGACGCCTCCCAAATGCGCGTCACATGACCCATACGCTTCTTGAATAAAAGCTTTTGCTGGTCTGTCATGTATCCTTCAATGATCACAAGGTCGTCCGAGGGCGAGATCAATCGCATCAAGAGAGAGATATAATCGTCAGTATATCCATCGATATCGATGGCCTCATAAAATGGCTCAAGGTTCCAAGCTTCGAATTTTTCTTTTACGAATTTTTCGAATGGCCGGACGTGGACTTGGCCTTCAGCGATAGCGGTGACTAAACGGTCGAGTGAAATTATCTTAGTTGCGTCACGCCCTATTTTGCTTGTGAGCGTAGACTTCCCAAAACCGCTTTTACCAGTGATCATCAGAACGGTTGTGGTCGAAGGTCGGCAATGTATAACGCGGCGGGGCACTTGATCGCCGGGTGTCGTCTCGCTTGGTGCGACTTCACGCATCGTCCAACCCGCTAGCATCTTAGCGAGAGCTAGCTGAGTTGGGTAAAGCGGGACATCGTAGGGTCGCGGCATGGGAATGCTGAACTGGATATCGTCCGCCGGGAACACCCCGCACTCTAAAATTAGCAGTCCGTTTGGGGACAATTCCCGCTTGATTCTCTCGAAAACTGCGGCAGGGTCGCTTTCGTAGTGCATGGCAGACAGCCACAATACGATATCGAAAGGACCCTTTGGGAGTACGTCCCATTTCTGGTGCAGGAAGGTAATATTTTGGTTGCTTCCGTAGAGTGAGGTGGCAAATTCAATTGCGAACTTATCAGCGTCGATTCCAATCGCCGTCGCCCCGCGACGGGCGGCCTGCGCACAGAAAAAACCTTCGTTGCAACCAATGTCCAAAACGCGTTTGCCCGCAAGATCTTCTGGCAGCTTTAGCCGCGCGAGTTTACGGTTGGAATCCGAGATCGATTTGTCTTTTTCGTTATGAGCTTGATATTTCACTGAGCGCCTCCGTAGGGCACCAAACCTAACCGGACACTACGGCTCGAGCCAACCTTAAAACGAACCAGTCTTAAATCTAAGCAAGACGAGATTCGAGACTGAAAAAATTCAAAGGGCGGTCACTAGATACAGACAAGTTATTACCGCTTCGCCACCGTCTCGGCAATAAACCGGATACGCTCTTCCATACGGATGGTGCGCTCGTTGATTTCGGGCTGTCCCGTTCGAGATGCCCCACCCGCGCATGTAGTGTCGCGTAGCCCATGCCGGCGCCGGCGACGAGGCCGCACAGCGTCAGCGCGATCGGGATCGTCACCCTTTTGTCGAACACGATGGTGCCCTCACGTGGCAGCGCGGTCCTGCTCATGGCTGGGGTCCTGTCCTCTTGACCGCGTCCTTTTGCATCCGCGTGCAGACGGTCAGTGCCGAATGTGCCAATGCCGGCTCGGGCTCGGACGCGCCATATGTCTTGCGCAGCCGGTCGTACCAGTCCGCAAAGCAGGTGATCACATCGTTTGCCTTGGCCCGGCCGGCGCGTTCGCGCGCGGCGACGAGTTTGAGATCGTCGTCGGCCTGCGGCGCCATCAGCCAGACCTCTTTCACAAAGGCCGGTGGCGGCGGCAGCCGGCGGCTGAGCGGGCTTTCAATGCTGGTAGATGTTGAGCAGCCGGCGGCGGCCATCGGCGCCAAGACGGCAGCGGCCAGCAGGCGCATTCGCAATAACGCTCTGAAGGTCACGGATCTGCTCCTCGCGCGCCTGGGCGCGCTGTTCGATTTCCTTGCGGGCGGCGAAGTCGAAATCCGCGCTGAGCTGCGCGGCATCAAGGCCGGCGCGGGTCACGGCATGGCGCAGCTTCTCCGCGGCCAGAGCCCGCCGCGCTTCCGCCGCGTCGCAGCTCTGGGCGCGCAGCCAGCAGCCGCTTGCCGCGCTGGCGGCGAGCGCTGCGA
>JAEVZN010000213.1 GCA_023392205.1 Pseudomonadota bacterium | reverse complement strand
CTTGTGGCTCCACCAACTGTCCGTGGCAGCCCTGGTTCATCGGCCGGCAAGGCAATCCCGGCGATCCGAAATCATGGAAGCCGTTCAATTACACCTATCATTATTTCTGGGGCCTCGAAGACGTCATTGCGGTCTTCACCAACATGTGGAGCCAGCTCGACACCAACAAGGTCGTCGGCGGATTGTTTCCCAACGATGCCGATGGCAACGCCTGGGGTGACAAGGTGGTGGGCTTGCCGCCGGCACTGGAAAAGGCGGGCTTCAAGCTGTTCGATCCGGGCCGCTATCAGAATTTGACCGACAATTTCTCCGCGCAGATCAACGCGTTCAAATCCGCCAATGCCGAGATCCTGACCGGCGTTGTGCTGCCGCCTGATTTCACCACCTTCTGGAAGCAATCGATGCAGCAGGGCTTCCGGCCCAAGGCGGCGTCGGTCGGCAAGGCAATCCTGTTCCCGGTCGCCGTCGAGGCCCTCGGCAAGGACGGACATAACCTGTCATCGGAAGTGTGGTGGACGCCGAACCATCCGTTCAAGTCGTCGCTGAACGGCATGAGCGCCAAGCAGCTTGGCGATGCCTATGAACAGCATTCCAAGAAGCAATGGACGCAGCCGATCGGATTTGTCCATTCGTTGTTCGAGGTCGGCATCGACGTGTTGAAGCGCACGGCCGATATCGGCGACGCCAAGTCCACGGTCGACGCGATCCAGAAGACCAACATCGAGACGGTGGCCGGACCGGTGCGCTGGGACGGGAAGGGTGTGCCTCCCTTTGCCGCGAAGAACGTCACCCGCACACCGCTGGTCGGCGGGCAATGGCGCGTCAAGGACGGCAACAAGTACGAAATCGTTATCACCGACAACCGCACCGCGCCGAATATTCCGGTCGGCGGCAAGATGGAGCCGATCGGCTAGGGGAAAGGGTCGCGCGCGCCACACACCTTCAGGGTGACGCGCCATGCGGCGGGATTCCGCACACAGCAAAGGCCGGGCTCATGCTCGGCCCTTGTTCTTTCAAAACTGAGATTATCTCTTTTCGCACTTGAAAGTGTGTAACGTCGCGTATGCTTCTTGAACTCAAAGGCGTGTCCAAATCCTTCGGATCGGTGGTCGCGGCGGATCGCGTCGACCTTGCCGTGCAGGCCGGGGAGGCGCTGGGGATCGTTGGGCCGAACGGCGCGGGCAAGACCACACTGTTCAATCTGGTCGCCGGCGGCGTGTCGCCCGACAGCGGGAGCATTCATCTCGACGGCAAGGACATCACCCGCATGAAGACGCATCAGCGCTGCATTGCGGGCATCGGCCGTTCCTACCAGATCCCGCATCCCTTCGAGAATCTCACGGTATTCGAGAATCTCCTGGTCGGCGCCGTCTATGGCCGCTCCGCGCGCGAGCGCGACGTGATCGATGCCTGCGGCGACATCCTCGACCGCACGCAATTGCTGCCGCGCGCCAATGTGCTGGCCGGATCCTTGACCCTGCTCGAACGCAAGCGGCTGGAAATGGCGCGCGCGCTGGCGACCGGCCCGCGTCTGCTGCTGTTGGACGAAATTGCCGGCGGCTTGACCGAGGGCGAATGCCATGCGCTGGTCGAGACCATCCAGAATATCCATGCGGGCGGGACCACGATCGTTTGGATCGAGCATATCGTGCATGCGCTGCTTGCGGTCGTCGGGCGTCTGATCGTTCTGAATTTCGGAAAGAAGATTGCCGAAGGCCATCCGCGTACGGTGATGAATTCGCCGGAAGTGCAGCAGATCTATATGGGCATCGCGGCGTAGGCAAAAGGCGAATGACCCTTCTCGAAACCCGTGCCCTGACGGCCTTCTACGGCGACTTCCAGGCTCTGTATGGCATCGATACGAGCCTTGCTGCCGGAGAAACTGTCGCCATTATCGGCGCCAACGGAGCCGGCAAGTCGACCTTCCTCAAGTCGCTGGCCGGGCTGATCCGCAATGAGATGCACAGCATCATGTTCGACGGAAAGCAGATCGGTGCCATGTCGGCGGCCTCGGTGATGAAACTCGGCATATCGCTAGTGCCGGAGGGGAGGCGGCTGTTTCCGTCGCTCACGGTCGAAGAGAATTTGCTGATCGGCCGCTACGGACGGCAGACCGAGGGCACCTGGACGCTGGATGAAATCTACCGGCTGTTCCCGGTTTTGCGCGAGCGCCGCAATGCCGCGAGCACCACATTGTCCGGCGGCCAGCAACAGATGGCCGCCATCGGCCGCGCGCTGATTTCAAATCCGCGGGTTCTGCTCTGCGACGAAATCAGTCTCGGCCTCGCGCCGATCGTCATCCGTGACATCTATGCGGCGTTGCCGCGCATCAAGGCGAGCGGCACAAGCGTGATCGTGGTCGAGCAGGATATCGTGCAGGCCCTGCAGGTCGCGGACCGGGTCTATTGCTTCCAGGAAGGACGTTTGTCGCTGAGCGGGCGGCCGGACAGCCTGACGCGCGAACAGATCCACAACGCCTATTTCGGATCCTGACATGGCGGAAGCGATCAACATCGTCATTCAGGGTGTCTTGCTCGGCGGCCTTTACGCGCTGTTCGCGGCCGGGCTGTCGCTGATCTTCGGGATCATGCGTCTGGTCAATCTCGCGCATGGCGACCTGATCGTGCTGTCGGCCTTTGCGATCCTCGCCATCGCTGCGTATTTCGGCGTCGATCCCTTTATCGGCACGCTGCTGGCATTACCGGTGATGTTCGGGTTCGGGTTCGCGCTGCAATATCTGATCCTTAACCGAACGCTCGGCCGCGATATCCTGCCGCCTTTGCTGGTGACTTTCGGTCTGTCGATCATGATCCAGAACGGGCTTCTGGAAGCCTTCTCGGCGGACAGCCAGTTGCTTGCATCGGGGGATATGGGCACGGCCTCGATCTCGCTGGGCGGCGGCATCGCGTTCGGTGTGATGCCGCTGCTGACGTTTCTGTCCGCCATTGCCGTCATCATGGCGCTGAATGCCCTGTTCTACCGGACGCCGCTCGGGCGCGCATTCCGCGCCACGTCCGATGATCTTGAGATCGCGCAATTGATGGGGATCGATCACCGCCGCGTCTTTGCAATCGCCATGGGGATCGCACTGATCGTTGTGACGATTGCCGCGCTCTATCTCGGCATGCGCGCCAATTTCGATCCGACCATCGGTCCGGCGCGTCTGCTCTACGCGTTCGAGGCGGTGATTATCGGCGGGCTGGGAAGCCTCTGGGGCACCCTGATCGGCGGCATCATTATCGGGCTGGCGCAGACGATAGGTGCGGCGATCAATCCGGAATGGCAGATCTTGGCCGGACATATCGCCTTTCTGATTGTCCTCGTTCTGCGGCCGCGCGGTCTTTTCCCGCGCGCTTTCGACTAGGCCGCCGCATGGATCTGTTCTGGCAAGTCGCCTCCTGGCAGAAGCGCAAGGACGAAGCTCGCGGCGGTCCGGGTGCAAGCGAAACGCCGCCGCCGGTGCAGCGCACCTATTCCAGTGCGGTCGGGAGCGGGCATGTCCGCTATCTCGCCGCGGCCGGATTTGCGCTGCTGGTGTTGTTGATCGCGCTGCCGACCTTTGCCAGCCGCAACATGATCCAGGATCTTATTTTCATCTTCTACATGCTGGCGCTGGCGCAATACTGGAACCTGCTGGCCGGCTATGCCGGACTTGTCTCGGTCGGGCAGCAGGCCTTTGTCGGGCTTGGCGCCTATATGCTGTTCGCCTTCACGATCTTCGCAGGCATCGACCCGATCCTCGCAATATTGCTGGCGGGGGTCATTGCCGGCGTCTTCGCGGTGCCGACCGCGTTCGTGGTGTTCCGGTTGCGCGGGGCCTATTTCGCCATCGGCACCTGGGTGATGGCCGAGGTCTACCGGCTGGTCTTCGCGCAATTCAAGCAACTCGGTGGCGGCACGGGAACGTCGCTTCCGCCGAGCGTGACCAACGAAGTATTCGGTCTGGAATGGGTGAGGGCGGCATTCGGCGTCCGCACACCGGCCGCGCGCGACATCGTCACCTACTGGATCGCGCTTGCGCTCGTGGCCGGGACGATCTTTGCCGTCTATTGGCTGCTGCGGTCGCGACGCGGACTGGCGCTGTCGGCCATCCGCGATTCCGAGACCGCGGCTGAAAGCGTGGGTGTCGATAATTTCCGGACCAAGTTCTGGGTCTATGTGTTTGCGGCTGTCGGCACCGGCATGGTGGGCGCGCTGATCTATCTGCAGAAGGCGCGTATCTCACCCGATGCGGCCTTCTCGGTCCTGGACTGGACCGCCTATGTCGTCTTCATCGTGGTTATCGGCGGCATAGGCACGATCGAGGGGCCGATTGTCGGTGTGGTCATTTTCTATCTGATGCAGACCTATCTGGCGAGTTACGGGACCTGGTATCTGATTCTGCTCGGCGCGCTGGCCATCGTCATCATGT
>JAEVZN010000201.1 GCA_023392205.1 Pseudomonadota bacterium | reverse complement strand
CGCCAGGACGACGGCGTCTGGAAGGTCAACCAGTGGCTGAAAAAGGCGGTGCTGCTGTCGTTCCGTATCAATCCGATGGAGATCGTCAAGGGCGGTCCGGGCGATTCCGCCTGGTGGGACAAGGTGCCCTCGAAGTTCGCCGGCTGGGGCGCGGTCGACTTCGACAAGGCCGGCTTCCGCGCCGTGCCGTCCTGCGTGGTGCGTCGCTCGGCCTATATCGCGCCAGGCGCGGTGCTGATGCCGTCCTTCGTCAATCTCGGCGCCTATGTCGATTCCGGCACGATGGTCGACACCTGGGCGACGATCGGCTCCTGCGCGCAGATCGGCAAAAACTGTCACATCTCCGGCGGCGCCGGCATTGGCGGCGTGCTGGAGCCGCTGCAGGCCGGTCCGGTCATCATCGAGGACAATTGCTTCATCGGCGCGCGCGCCGAAGTGGCCGAAGGTGTGATCGTGCGCGAAGGCTCGGTCTTGTCGATGGGCGTCTATCTCGGCGCGTCGACCACCATCATCGACCGGTCGACCGGCGAGATCTTCCGTGGCGAGGTACCGGCCTATTCGGTGGTGGTCTCCGGCACGATGCCCGGCAAGCCGCTGCCCGACGGCAGGCCCGGCCCCAATCTCTATTGCGCGGTGATCGTCAAGCGCGTCGACGAGAAGACCCGCTCCAAGACCTCGATCAACGAATTGCTGCGCGACTGAACCGGACGCCCGCACCATGACCGGCGGCGACTTCGCCACCACCTTCGGCTATCGCGGACGGCTCGGCCGCGGGCAATTCCTGGCCGGGATGACCATGGTGCTGGCAGTCGCGGTGATGACGCTCGGCGCGCTTTCCGCAGCACTTGATCCGGTATCGAGCGGTCCCGGACTTGTGCTGCTCGCGGGCGCGCTCATTCCGGTGTTTCTCTGGCTGTTCTCGCTGGTGGCGATCCGGCGGCTGCATGACCGCGACCTGAGCGGCTGGTGGTTTGTCCCGTTCGGGGCGCTGCCTGTGCTGCTCGCCGCCTCAGCATTGCCGGACGGCGCGCTGATGGCGCGGCCGGGCACGCTGCCGCTCTATCTTCAATTGGCGGCGCTTATCCTGGTCGGCACCGGTCTCCTGACGCTTACACTTGCACGCGGCACGCCGGGCCTTAACCGGTTCGGCCCGCCACCCTGGGGCACACACAGATCATGAACGAGAAGACTGCGGATATCGCCGGCAACGATCCGGTGGCGCTGGCGCGGGCCTTGCTGCAATGCCCCTCGGTGACGCCGCTGGAAGGCGGCGCGCTGACCTTGCTCGAACGCACGCTGAAGGCGGCCGGCTTCGTCACGCATCGCATGACCTTCTCCGATGCCGATACGCCCGACATCGAGAATTTCTACGCTCGCATCGGCACGCAGGCGCCGCATCTGATGTTTGCCGGCCATACCGATGTGGTACCGCCTGGCAACGAGCAATCCTGGACGCATCCACCCTTCGCCGGCGCCATCGACGAGGGCGTGCTTTATGGGCGCGGCGCCGTCGACATGAAGGGCGGCATCGCCGCCTGCATCGCCGCGACACTCGATTATCTCGCCGCCAATGGCGGCACGCCGAAGGGCTCGATCTCGTTCCTGATCACCGGCGACGAGGAAAGCGTCGCCATCAACGGCACGCCCAAGCTGCTCGACTGGGCCGCCAGGCACGGCGAAAAGTTCGACCATTGCATCCTCGGCGAACCGAGCAACCGCGAGGCGCTGGGCGACACCATCAAGATCGGCCGGCGCGGCTCGCTCAACGGCACGCTGATCGTGCATGGCAAGCAGGGCCATGTCGCTTACCCTGAGCGCGCCGACAATCCGGTCACGGGTCTGGTCTCGCTCGTTCATGCGCTAAAAGCCCGGAAGCTCGACGATGGCAGCGCGCTGTTCGATGCGTCCAATCTCGAATTCACCTCGATCGATGTCGGCAACAGGACCGTCAATCTCATTCCGGCCGAAGCGCGCGCGCGTTTCAACATCCGCTTCAACGACCTGCACGATCAGGATTCGCTGAAAAAGCTGCTCGAAGAGCGCGCGCAGGCGGCCGCGCAGGGCCGCATCCGGTTTTCGTTCGCATGGGAGCCGTCCAATGCGGATGTGTTCGTGGTCGAACCCGGCACCTTCACCGATCTCGTCGTCAATGCGGTGGCCGAGGTTACCGGACGCAAGCCGGTCCTGTCGACCACCGGCGGCACCTCGGACGCGCGCTTCATCAAGAATTATTGCCCCGTGGTCGAATTCGGCCTGGTCGGCCAGACCATGCATGCGGTGGACGAACGCGTGCCGGTCGCCGACCTCGTGGCGCTGACCGGCATCTACCGGAGGATACTGGAGCGCTATTTCGGATGAGCGGTCATACCGGGCTCACGCGCTTCGCACGCGCCCCGGAATGACAGGGGAAAGTCCCCCTCAATAATCCACCCGCACCAGATACAGCCCTTCGGCCGGAGCGACCTGTCCGCATTGCGTGCGGTCGCGTGCCGCAAGCACACGCGAGATATCGTCCACGCTCCACTTGCCCTCGCCGACATGCACCAGCGAGCCCACCATCGAACGCACCTGGTTGTGCAGGAACGAGCGCGCCGACACGCGGACATTGACGTTCCATCCCTCGGTTTCGATGTCGATCCGGTCGAGCGTCTTGACCGGCGATTTCGACTGGCATTCGGTCGAGCGGAATGTCGTGAAATCGTGCTTGCCGATCAGCTGCTGCGCCGCCGCGCGCATTGCATCAAGATCGAGTGGACGCCCCACGCGCCAGACGCGGCCGAGATCGAGCGCGAGGTCGGGACGTCGGTTCACGATGCGATAGACGTAATGCCGCTGCGTGGCCGAGAAGCGCGCATTGAAATCGTCGCTAACCTTTTCCGCCTGCAAAACCGCGATGGGTTGCGGCCGCAGGTAGAAATTCATTGCATCGCGCACCGTCCCGCCCTCATGGGCGCTTTGCAGATCGGCATGTGCCACCTGGCCCAGTGCGTGCACGCCGGCATCGGTGCGGCCCGCACCCTGGATGGTGACGCGCTGGCCGTCGAAGCGCGCGATCGCATCCTCGATCGCACCCTGCACACTCGGCACATCCGCCTGGTATTGCCAGCCGCGATAGGGTGCGCCGTCATATTCGATCAGGAGTTTGTAGCGGGGCATCAGCTCAGCACCGTGCCGCGCGGCAATTTCGTGCCGCGCAGAAATTCCTCCGCGCTCATCGGCTGTTTGCCGGCGCGCTGCAATTGCAAAATCCTGATAGCGCCTGTGCCGCAGGCGATGGTCAATGCATCGTCCAGCGCCATTCCCGGTGCGCCCGCGCCATCCGCAAGCGAGGTGCGCAGCACCTTCACCCGCACGGGCGCCTTCTCGCCCGGCAGTTCGAACCACGCGCCGGGAAACGGCGACAGCCCGCGGATGTGGTTATGCACGGCATGCGCGGACCGTGACCAGTCGATCCGCGTCTCGTTCTTGTCGATCTTCTCCGCATAGGTGACGCCATCCCCCGGCTGCGGCGTCACCTGCAAGGTGCTGCGCTCCAGTGCACCGAGCGCACGATGCATCAGGTCGCCGCCGATGGCCGCCAGCCGGTCATGCAGATCGCCCGCGGTCATGTCGGTGGCGATCGGCACGCGCTCAATCATCGCCATGCCGCCGGTATCCAGCCCCTCGTCCATCTTCATCACGGTAACGCCGCTCTCAATATCGCCCGCCATCACCGCACGGTTGATCGGGGCGGCGCCGCGCCAGCGCGGCAACAGCGAGGCATGCAGGTTGAAACAGCCGAGCGGTACCGCATCGAGAATGGCTTTTGGCAGGATCAGGCCATAGGCCACCACCACCGCGGCATCCGCACCGAATGCGGCAAATTCGGCTTGCGCGTCGTCGCTGCGCAGGGACTTTGGCGTCAGCACAGGTAGCCCATAACGCTTTGCCGCACGCGCCACCGGCGTATCCTGCAGGTCCATGCCACGCCCTGCGGGCTTCGGCGCGCGCGTATAGACGGCCGCGACCTCATGCCCGGCGCCGACAATGTCGGTCAGTGTCGGCACCGCGAAATCCGGCGTGCCCATGAAGATCAGGCGAAGGGGCATGGACGCGAGTTACCGGCTTTGTCGCGTTGCTTCAAAAGGATTGATGATCGACAGGCCAATGCCTGAAAAGTCACTGACGTCGCGCGTAGCCAATGCCGCGCCGTTTGCCAGTGCAATTGCTGCAATTGTCGCGTCTAGCGCATCCATTCTTCGCCCGGCACGCTCGCGTGCTGCCGTGATATGTCCGAAGATCGCGGCCGCGACGCTGTCAAAAGCAAAAATCCGATCCCGGTACGCCTCTTGCTCAAGCCTTGTAACCTGATGTCGCAATGCTTCTTTGCGGGTACCGGAATCGAGCCTTTCCAAACCGTACCAGAGTTCGGCGAGAACCGGAGAGCAGATGTAGAGCGCCAGCGGGGATTGCGAATTCAGCCAATCGATCACTTGAGCATCAGGGCTCTTACGCCACGGTTCAGAAACGATGTTTGTGTCGAGAACAATCATTCGAATTCGGGCGGCCGTCCGATATCGGATCGATACTCGAACACAAGGTCATCGCCGCGATATTCGTCGGGGAGCAGCGACATCAAATATGTCCCCATTTTCAGCGGCGGCTCCGGAACGCTGAGACCCCGCTGAAGGACGATTTTTGCTTCATCCGACAAACTCCGCCCATGCGCCCGCGCGCGCTTTTCGATCTCACGCTTGAGTTTAGGGTCTACTTTTCGGATCAGCATGTCGGTCATTTGATATCAATGATATCAAATCCGGGCGGCGGCGGCAAGCAAGCTTCGGTGCCGCGCCTCACTCCGCCGCGTGTTTGGCGATCTTGGTGTATTTCTTGATCACGCGGTCGCGCTTGAGCTTCGACAGATAGTCGATGAACAGCACGCCATTCAGGTGGTCGATCTCGTGCTGCAGGCAGGTGGCGAGCAATCCGTCCGCCTCCACTTCCTGCATCTTGCCGTCCAGATCGAGATAGCGCACCCGCACTTTCTCGGGCCGCTCGACCTCCTCGTAATATTCGGGGATCGAGAGGCAGCCTTCCTCGTGCAGGTTCTTGTCGTCCGACGACCAGGTGATCTCCGGATTGATGAACACCTGCGGGGCGCGCTCGTCGTCCTTCTTGGAAATATCGAGCGTGACCAGCCGCAGCGGCTCGCCGATCTGGATCGCGGCAAGGCCGATGCCCGGCGCCTCATACATGGTCTCGAACATGTCGTCGGCGAGCTTGCGCACGGACGCATCGACCGAATCGACCGGTCTGGAGACAAGACGCAGGCGCTTGTCGGGGATCACAATGATGTCGCGGAGGGCCATGCGGGGCGATGTAAGGATTGCCCTGCCTTCGGTCAATTTGGATTTGCGGACCGGCGGCTTTCAGGCGGCCTTAACCACACCCGCAGCGGTGTTCCCGCTTCGTTCGCGCCCAGTGCCGAATCGCGCTACAAGGCCCGAATGGACATCCTTGCCCCGATCCACGCCTGGCTGATGGATCTCGATCCGCTGCTGTCGCTGGCCGTGCTGGCGGCGTTTTTCGCCGTCGGACTCGGTGCGATTACCAGTGCCGCCATCCTGCTGGTCGCGCGCCGCCGCCGGATCGAAGCGGCCCGCGAGGCGCAGCGGCTGGAAGCCGAGCAGAACGAGGCGCGGATGGCCGAGCTTCGGCATCTGCAGGCCGAGACCACCGGCCTTGTGCGGGCGATGGGCGACATGCTGGCCAGCCGCCAGTCGCATTTCGAGCGGGCCTTCAGCGAGCGACTCGACGCCGTGACGCACCGCGTCGGCCAGTCGATGCAGCATGCCACCCAGCAGACCACCGACAACCTGTCGCGGCTGAACGAACGGCTGGCCGTGATCGATGCCGCCCAGCAGAACATCACCGCTTTGGCTTCGCAGGTCACATCGCTGCAAGGCGTGCTCACCAACAAGCAGCAGCGCGGCGCGTTCGGTCAGGGCCGGATGGAGACGATCATCCAGGACGGGTTGCCGAAAGGCGCCTACGAATTCCAGTTCACGCTGTCCAACAACACGCGGCCGGATTGCGCGATCCACTTCCCGGACCAGCGGCCGCTGATCGTCGATGCCAAGTTTCCGCTGGAGGCCGTCACCGCCTTCCGCGATGCCGCGACCGACGAGGACCGCAACGCGGCCGGAAAACTCCTGCGCCAGCATGTCGGCCGGCATATCGGCGATATTGCCGGGAAATACCTGATCCCCGGCGAGACGCAGGAACTGGCGCTCATGTTCGTGCCATCGGAATCGGTCTATGCCGATCTGCACGACCAGTTCGACGATCTCATCCAGCGCGCATTCCGCGCCCGCGTGGTGATCGTCTCGCCGTCGCTCCTGATGCTCGCCGTGCAGGTGATCCAGCAGATCCACCGCGATGCGCGCATGCGCGAGGCGGCCGACAAAATCCATGCCGAGGTCGGGCATTTCATGGACGACCTCAAGCGGCTGCGCGAGCGCGTGCACAAGCTGGAAAGCCATTTCGGCCAGGCCAGCGACGACATTCGGCAGATCGTGATCTCGACCGAGAAGCTGGAGCGGCGCGGCAGCCGCATCCGCGAGGTGGAGTTCGAAGGGGACGGCGAGGGCGGTGACGGCGATGCCGGCATTGTCCTGCCCGCGCCGATCGACGCGAACCGCGTGGCGGCGGAATAGCGGCAATCCGGGCAAACCACATAGCCCGGTACCGGCTTCGCGTGCCGATGCCCCCCAAGCTTTCTGTTCCAAAATCCATCGCCCGGATGTATTTATGTCCGGGACCTCGGGGGTGGCGGCGTGTTTGCGTATCGCATTTTGGGGCTTGCAACCGTGGCGGCGACGCTGTTCGCCGTCGCGGGCTGTTCGGGGCGTCCGGCGCAGGGCGTGCTGGTGCCGGTCGCGGAGAAAGCGGAAGGCACCTCGCAGGTGGCGATGCTTGTCGCCACGACACGGCGGCCCTCGGCCACCGATCCGGGCGAGATGTTCGGCGGCGAGCGCGCCGATGCGCTGTCCTATGCCGCCATCACAGTATCGATCCCGCCCGATTCCGTGCGCAAGATCGGTCATGTGCAATGGCCGGAAGCCGTGCCGGGCAAACCGTCACGCGATTTCGTGACGGTGGCCGCCGATCGTATCGACGCCAGGAGTTTCGCCACGGCGATATCCGCGCAGGCAAAGCAGACGCGGCGCGACAAGGTGCTGATCTTCGTACACGGCTTTAACAACCGCTTCGACGATGCCGTGTACCGCTTCGCGCAGATCGTGCACGACTCGAAGTCGCCGGCCATTCCGGTGCTGTTCACATGGCCCTCGCGCGGCGATGTGCGGCTGCGCTCCTACACCTATGACCGCGAAAGCGCCAATTATTCGCGCGACGCGCTGGAGGAATTGATCGACAGCCTGGCTGCCAATCCGGCCATCCGCGAGATCAACATCGTCGCGCATTCGATGGGAAACTGGATCACGCTGGAAGCCTTGCGCGGACGCTCGATCCGCAGCGCGCGCGCAGCCGGGCGCAACGACAAGCTCAAGAACGCGCTCCTTGTCGCGCCGGATGTGGATGTCGATGTCTTCCGCACTCAGGTCAGGCGGATGGGACATTACCGGCCGCGCATTGCCCTGTTCGTCTCGCAGGATGACGGCGCGCTGGAATTGTCGAAGACGATCTGGGGCGGCGTGCCCCGCATCGGCGAGGTCGATCCCGCGCAGGAGCCCTATCGTTCGGAATTCGAGCGCGACCGCATCATGGTGTTCGACCTCACCAAGCTCCGGGCGCCGGGCGACAATGCGCATAGCCGTGCCTTCGACGACATCACCCAGGTTGTGGCGATGATGAACGAGCGGCTCCATGCCAAGGGTGCCGCGGGACCGCGTGCGCCGCGAGCCGCTCCGCCACAGGCAGCGGTCGCATTGCGCGACTGACCGGCCCGGACGATCTCGCCACAACAGGGCCGCGATCCGGCCACGACAAGCGGCCTGCGCGCGGGTAATGTCGCGCCAGCATGACCTCCCTCGAATCGCCTGCCGAACAGACCGAACGCAAGCCGTCCTGGACCGACGCCATCTCGGTCTATTTCAAGCGGCGTGTCCTGATCGTGATCCTGCTCGGCTTCTCGTCGGGCATGCCGCTCGCCTTGTCGGGGGCGACGCTCGCCGTCTGGATGACCGAGAGCGGCGTCAATATCCGCACCATCGGCCTCTATGCGCTGGTCGGCCTGCCTTACACCATCAAGTTCCTGTGGGCGCCGCTCGTCGATGCGCTCGACGTGCCGCTGTTGTCGCGGATGCTCGGGCGGCGGCGCGGCTGGCTCGTCTTCACGCAATTGCTGCTGATCGGCGCCATCCTGTTTCTCGGCTTTCAGAATCCGTCCGTCGCCCTGTGGCCGGTGGCGCTCGGCGCGGTGATGGTGGCCACCGCGTCGGCCACGCAGGACATCGTGATCGATGCCTTCCGTGTGGAAAGCCTCGAGACCAGCGAACAGGCCGCCGGCATGGCGGGATATGTCGCGGCCTATCGCGTCGGCATGCTCGCGTCCGGCGGCGGCATCATCGCGCTGGCGGCATGGTTCGGCCATACTGGCCTGCCGGTGCAGGCGGCGTGGACCGCGAGCTTCGTCGCGGCGGCCGGCCTGATGATCGTCGGTCTGCTCGCGGCCCTGCTGGCGCGCGAACCGGCCGCGCCGGAAAACCTCAACCGCACCGGCAATGCGGTGTCGCGCGTCGCCTTCACCGCTTTCGGCGCCTTCCGCGAATTCCTCTCGCGCGATGCCGCGATCCTGATCCTGCTGTTCGTGGTGCTGTTCAAGTTCTGCGATGCGTTTGCGGGCGTGCTGACCGCGCCCTTTGTCATCGATATCGGCTTCGACAAGGCGGTCTATGCCGGCATCGTCAAGGGCGTGGGCTTTGCAGCGGCTTTGGCCGGCGGCTTTGCCGGCGGCATGGTGGCGCGCGCGCTGCCGCTGTCCACATCGCTCTGGGTGGGCGGCATCCTGCAGATGCTGTCCAACCTCGCCTTCGCCTGGCTGGCCCTGATCGGAACCAGCGTGCCGGCATTGACCGCCACCATCGTGTTCGAGAACTTCACCGGCGCCATCGGCACGGTGATTTTCGTGGCCTATCTCTCCGCCCTGTGCGGTGTGCGCGCGCATACGGCGACGCAATTCGCGTTGCTCACCGCGCTCGCCGCCGTCGGCCGCACCACTCTGGCGTCGGGCGGCGGGTTCATCGCGGAAGCGACCGGCTGGGCAATGTTCTTCGTGATCACGTCGCTCGCCGCCATTCCCGGCCTGATTCTGCTGGCCTGGCTGCAGGCGCGTGGACATTTCCGCGAACTCGACAAGCGAAACGGCGAAACCTCTGCGCAGGATGCGCGTTGAGCAACCGAGCGCCGGGTGTCAACCGGCCGTAACGGGGAATGATGGACGCGGTTGATTTTGCCGGTTTCTAACCGCGGCAGCAACGCATCGGTACGCGTGGACATCTAACCCGTTCCCGGCGCTCACATCGTCCGGTCGTCTCATCGGCGTCGGGTCACATCGCGGTCCGCTGACGCATGGCCGCCGACAACGTGCCTTCGTCCAGATAATCGAGTTCGCCACCGACCGGCACGCCATGCGCGAGCCGTGTCACCTTCACATCGGCATTGTGCAGAAGATCGGTGATGTAATGCGCCGTGGTTTGCCCGTCGACAGTGGCGTTGAGCGCGAGGATCACCTCCTTCACCACCGGCTCATGCGCGCGCGATACCAGCGCGTCGATGCTGAGATCCTGCGGGCCGATGCCGTCGAGCGGCGACAATGTGCCGCCCAGCACATGATAGCGCGCATTCACCGCGCCGGCCCGTTCCAGCGCCCAGAGATCGGCGACATCGGCCACCACCACAATCACCGACGGGTCGCGTTTACCATCGGTGCAGACCGTGCAGGGATTCTGTGAATCGATATTGCCGCAGGTTCCGCACACGGTGATGCGGTCGCGCGCCACTGCCAGCGCCTCGGTCAGCGGCGTCATCAATTGCTCGCGCTTCTTGATCAGATGTAGGGCGGCGCGCCGTGCCGATCGCGGCCCGAGCCCCGGCAGGCGCGCCAGAAGCTGGATAAGGCGCTCGATTTCGGGACCGGCAACGGCTTTGGGCATGTCTTTCGATTCTCACTTTCGCCCCACATATATGCGGTTTCGAGGATCGAAACGAAGGCCGCCCGCAATGCTTTCCGTGGAAATATGGCTTTCGGTGGAAATGTCATGAGTCCGACCAGCCGCCAGTCAGCCCGCTCGCCTCTGTCCCGTCTGGCCACCCGCATGGCCTATGGCGCGACCCAGATTCCGCGTCTGGCCTGGTATGCCGGCCATGCCTATGCGTTGCAGCGGCTTGCCGCCGAAGCCCGCCGCCGCGCCGGCGAAACACCGCCCGCGCAGGAGGTCCGCCGTCCGGGCGATAACCGCGCGCCCGCGATCAGCCAGAAGCGGCTCTACGGCGACATGGCGGAATTGCTGGCGCGCGACCTGGGATATGTCGAGGCCGGCATCTATCCGCTGCCCGCCGACCATGACGGCACATTGCCGACGCGCATTCACCGGTCGCGGCTGTTCTTTCAGGATCTGCCCGACATCCATCGCAGGCGCACGGAGAAGCGTTACGACGAGGTGCGCAACGAAGACACGCGGGGCAAGCGGCCGGATTATTACCTGCAGAATTTTCACTACCAGTCGGGCGGCTGGATGACCGACGATTCCGCACAGCGCTACGACACGCAGGTGGAGGTACTGTTCAAGGGCACCGCGAACGCGATGCGGCGCATGGCTCTGCCGGAATTGCATGAGGTATTTTCAGGCCGCGACCAGCGCAAGCTTGCGCTCGCCGATATCGGCTGCGGGACGGGCCGCTTTCTCGATTTCGTCAAGCAGGCCTGGCCGCGTCTGCCGGTGACCGGCATCGACCTGTCGGACGCCTATATTCGCCACACGAAGCGGCATCTGCGCCGCTGGGCCAAGGTGCGCGCGGTCGTCGGCAAGGCCGAGGCGCTGCCGCTTGCCGATGCCAGCCAGGACGCGGTCACCAGCGTCTTCGTCATGCACGAATTGCCGCCCGAGATCCGTCGCGCGGCGATCGCCGAAAGCGCGCGGGTGCTCAAACCCGGCGGACGGCTGATCATGGTGGATTCGCTGCAGACGCGCGATGTGCCGGATTATGCGGGCCTGCTGGAGCGCTTTCCGCAGAATTATCACGAGCCGTATTTCGAGAGCTATCTGGACGAGGACTTCGCGCATATCGCAAGACAAAACGGACTTGTGCATTTGCGCGACGAACCGGCCTTCGTGTCGAAGGTGATGGTGTTCGATAAAATCTAGCCCGGCAGAAACGCCACGGAATCATGC
>JAEVZN010000198.1 GCA_023392205.1 Pseudomonadota bacterium | reverse complement strand
TCGTGTGCTGCCCGACGTCTGGGACCTGCCCGGCGGGCACGTCGAGCCCAGGGAACCGCCCCGTGTCGCACTTGCCCGTGAGCTTCGAGAGGAACTGGGCGTCGACGTGGTCGATCTCGGTTTCGTCGGCGAGCCGGAGCGGGTCGATACCACCGTGCTCGACCAGATCATCGGCCGCGAACTCATTCCGGTGCTGGCGCCGATCGCATCCGGCCCGAATGGCGAGACCTTTAACATCAATGCCGATACTTTTGCCGGCTATATCGCCGGCGCACTGAAGGCCAAGCGGCTCCTGTTGCTGACCGACGTGCCGGGCGTGCTGGACAAGTCGAAGAAGCTCATTCCGGAAATGTCGGTCAACGATATCCGCAAGCTGATCGCGGACGGCACGATTTCTGGGGGCATGATTCCTAAGGTGGAAACCTGCATCACCGCGCTGGAACAGGGCGTGGAAGGCGTGGTCATCCTCGACGGCAAGGAGCGCCATGCGGTGCTGCTGGAATTGTTCACAGATCACGGCGCAGGCACGCTGATTCACCGCTGACTTGGTCGTCTGCTCACCCCCGAGCGACATACACGGATCGCCACGGCGTTGCTGGTGCTGGGCGGGAAAGCACAGTTGATCCGAAGCCAATCAACCTTGCGGAGACGATCGAAACAGCGTCGACGCCTTGTTTATGGCAAAAGTGGTCTCGATGCGATCGCGGATATCAGCGACCATCAGTATCCGCCGTACGTCGGGCTACGAAGCGCCTTTGCCGAAATCACGCCGGAGCACGTTAAATGTTGAACGACCATCTCGAAGGAAAATGGCTTAAGTGCTTTATTGAGGTGTTTGGGCTTTGTGCAGTCAAGCCCGGCAATGTGGTGACAATCCTATCCGAGACGCAGTCGCGCAAGATCAATGTGCAATTGTCCGAACTGGCGCTCGTTGTAATGGGAGCGAAGCCGTTTCATATCGTCATTCCGACTCCCGCTCAGGTGCATGAGGTGCCAATCCGTTCGACAGGATCCAGCCAGGCGCTGCAGGGCATCAAGCAGATCGTCGATGCGCTGGCATCCTCCGATGTCGTGATCGATTGCACCGTCGAGGGTATTTTGCATTCGCCGGAGTTATCATCGATTCTCGGCGGCGGCACTCGCGTAATGATGATCAGTAATGAGCATCCCGAGGTATTGGAAAGGTTAATGCCCGACCCTGCGCTCAGAACCCGAGTTCGAAAGGCGGTCGAACTACTCGACAAGGCCAGTGAAATGCGGGTGACCTCGCATCACGGCACAGATCTTGTCGTCGGTCTGATTGACGCGCCGGCGCGGGGTGCTGCCGGCTTCGTGGACGAGCCCGGCAAACTCGGTTACTGGCCGGCCGGCTTGTGCGTCGCATTTCCAAAGCCCGGTTCTGTTAACGGGCGTCTGGTACTGGCGCCCGGTGACGCCAACCTGACCTTCAAGCGCTACATCGAAAGTCCGATGACGCTTGTGGTTGTGAATGACTACGTGACGGCTGTGGAAGGCAGCGGGTTGGATGCGGAAATGACGCGCTCCTATTACGCAGCGTGGAACGAGCCGGCGGGTTACGCAGTCTCACATGTCGGCTGGGGCCTCAATCCGCGAGCGCGCTGGGACGCGATGGTGATGTACGACAAACGCGACATCAACGGCACCGAACTACGTGCATTCGAGGGGAATTTCCTATTCTCGACAGGGTCGAACGAGACTGCCAACCGGTTCACGGCATGTCATTTCGACTTTCCTATGCGTGAATGCACGGTGAAGCTGGATGGCGAGATGATCGTCGATAAAGGCCGTCTGGTACAACCTTCTTAGGCAAGATGCCTGCGAACCTCCCTCACCTACGCCGGCAGGCTTTTGCCGCCATCGACATACAGGCATTGTCCCGTGACAAACCCCGCGCGGGGCGACGCAAAGTAAGCGACGGCGAACGCAACATCTTCCGGTGTGCCGGCGCGCTTCATCGGTTGAAGTGCGACGAAAGCGTCGAATTGGTTATCGGTCAACGCGTTGCGTGATAGCGGCGTATCGATAAAACCCGGAGCAACGGCGTTGACGGTGATGCCGCGGGGCAGCAGTTCGACTGCGAGCGAGCGGGTAAGACCATTCACAGCAGCCTTGGTTGCGCCGTAATGCGAGATGCCCTTGCCGCCCAGGGCCGCACGCGACGATATGTTGACGATACGACCCCCGGCGGGCATGTCTCGTGTCGCCAACTGACAGCAGGCGAACAACCCGCAGAGATTGATGGACAGCAGCCGCTGGAATTCGTCATCTGTGACCTGCTCGAACAACATCTGCGACATGGTGCCTGCGCTGTTCACCAAGACATCGCAGCGCCCAATACGATCAAAAGCAACTGACAGCGATGCCCGATCGGTGATGTCAGCCGAGACTGCGTTGGCTAATCCGCCGGCCTCGCGGATGACGGCCACAACATCCTCTGCCGCTTTTGCATTCCTGTTCATGACGAAGACGTGGTCGCCGTTGCGAGCAAGCTCCACGGCGCAGGCTCGGCCAATCCCGGTCGCCCCACCCGTAACGACAACACGACGCTTCTGATCACTCATCCTTTAGCCTTGCGCTCAATGAATTCAACCAGATGTTTGAGAAACGCCTCAGCGCCGGGCGACAGAACCGATTCGCTGCGGCGGAGCACGATGACGTCGCGACTGAAATCGAGCGTGCTGACATTTAAGAGCACAATTTCGCGTCGACGCACGTCATGCTCTACAAGGTGCGCCGGCACGAGGCTGATGAACGCACCAGCTCGCAGGAGCGCTATCATGCAGCCGGAAGAGTTGGTCTCAACCTGAGGCTCAGGCGCCCGCAAACGGATCCGCTCAAACACATCCACAATGCGCGGCCATAACAGTCCGCCCCGCGGTGGGAGAACCCAGGGATGCTCGACCAAATTGGCGGGTTTCACCGTTCTGCGATTTGCCAGCGGATGCTCGATGCCTACCGCAAACACGAAGCGGTCCTTGAATAGCAGCGTCGCGGTCAGGTCTGTCGCAATTGCTGCGGAAGGCCGTGTTGTAACGGCAAAATCATGACGTCCGGCCAGGACCGCGTCGGACAGCGGCTCATACAGGCCTTCCTGTAGATGCACCACCATTTGCGGCCGTGCGCTCAGAAACGTGGCAAGCGCCTGAGAGACAAGCGATGCGGCGAGCGCCGGGCCGACACCCACGCGGGCTTCGCCACCCCTATGACTGCGAAGAGCTTCAATTTCGGAAACGGCGCGCCCAATCTCGTTGTGGATGATGTCTGCGCGACGGGCGAGCGCGTTGCCGTAGCTCGTCGGCTCGATCCCGATCGGAGTGCGCTGGAAAAGCGGTACGCGCAACTCGTCCTCCAGACGGCGGATGGCCTTGCTCAGCGCGGGTTGAGACAGCCCGAGCTCTCGGCAGGCCTTGCCGATACTCCGGTGGCGGTAAGCGACCAGGAAATAGGACAGTGCCAAGGAATTCACGCTCGCGACCGGGATAACCTGTGGTTATGTGGAGAGCACCACTTCGATACTTCCACGATACCGGGTGCCGTGCAACGATTTCGCAGATGACCGAAAGCTTGCAATTCACAAACTCATCTCCCCGGTTGGCCATGGACATCCGCGGTGCTGGCGAGCCGCTGGTTTTTTTGCACGGGATTGGAGGCAATCGCACGAATTGGTCGGCGCAACTTGCTGCGCTTTCGGATCGGTTCCTGTGCATGGCGTTCGACTTTCGCGGGTATGGTGAAAGTGAGGATGTTTCGGACAATCTGGATTTTTTCGACTTCGTCGAGGATGTGCGACGCGTTCTCGACGAGAACTCGATCTCACGATGTCACCTTATGGGCCTATCCATGGGCGGCTTGGTCGCGCAGGCTTTCTACGCCCGCCATCCATCCCGAGTGCTAAGTCTGGGGCTGATCGGATGCCGTCCGGGTTCTGCGCCGGTTTTCGAGGACAGCAGAGCCTTTGCCGAGGAACGCACAAGACCCCTTGAGGGTGGCGACAATGCAGAGGCGTTGGCGGATTCGCTGCTGCCGCGGCTGCTCGGCCCGTCGGCGGGAGACCGGGAACGCGAAGCAATCCGCCGAAGCCTGACGCAGATTCGGCCGGACTCATACAGGAAGGTTCTTGCGGCCCGTCTGGCGATCGCACCCTTCCTGGATCTCGGTGATATCAATGTGCCGACGCTCGTCATTGCCGGGACACATGATCAGGTGGCGCCGATTGGTCAGATGCAGGCGATGGCCGCGGCAATTCCGGACTGCGTTCTGAAAATCCTACCCGACACCGGTCATCTCATGAATATCGAACGGCCCGATCTGTTCACTCGTTACATCCGCGACTTTTTGACAGACTTCGAACGGAATTCTTCCTTCTAGACAACATCACTCACGCAGGGTCTCATTCAAGAGACCGGGCATCAAGGAGTTCGCTATGAAGACAGTAATCCTGGCGGCAACGATGGCGCTCTTTGCGGCAGCGAGCCCGGGCTACGCACAAACCAAGAGCATCGCCATAGCGAGCTTTGGTGAGCATCCCGCCTTGCAGGGTGTCGTCGACGGCTTCAAGGCCAAGATGAAGGAGCTTGGTTATGCCGAAGGGAAGGATACAAACATTACGTTTACCCATGTGAACTGGGAGCGTAACCTGATCCCTCAGATGTTGACCAAAATTTCAGCCGACAAGCCGGATGTGGTCGTAACGATAACGACCCCAGTGACGCAGTCGGCAGTACGCGTCTTCACCGATCCGGCGACGCCCGTGGTTTTCGCTGCGATTCAGGATCCGGTCGTTGCCGGTGTCATTCCTGCCTGGGACAAGACCGGCCCTAACATGACCGGTGCGGCCAACCTGGTCGATATGGATGGCACGCTGAGGTTCATCAAGGAGATGTTGCCTAACGCCAAGCGCATTGGCGTACCGTTCAACCCCGGCGACGATGCCGACAACGCATTGCGCGAGAAGCTGGTCGCAGCTGCTCCAAAATACGGCATGGAGCTGGTCCTGACCAGCGTGGACAACACCAACGACATCCCGCAGCGCATTCAGACATTTGCCGGGAAGGTCGACGCGATCTATGTTTTCCCATCTAATCTGTTCCAGCCCGCAACCGCGCAGATCGGCGCTATTGCGAGCCGCCTCGGGATCCCCGCCTTCAACGGTTTGCCGGCGCCGGTTCTGAAGCACGAGATGCTCGCATCCTATTCAGTCGACTTCCCGGCAATCGGAGCGACCGCGGCTACCATGGTGGACCGCCTGTTCAAGGGCGAGAAAGTCACCGCCATCAAACCGACATTGCCGACCCCGGAGGAGCATTCGGTGGTGATCAGCCAGCAGCAACTCGAAAAGCTGAAGATCAAGCTTCCCGATGCGTACGCCAATTGCCCGAAATGCCTGGTGAAATAGTCTCTGGCGTCACTCCCGCGCTTGCGATCGCGGACGTTTCGAAAATTTTCCATCCGGGCACGCCGACCGAGAGGCGTGCCCTCAATGGCGTGACTCTCGCGCTTGGCGAAGGGGACTTCGCTGTCATTATCGGGAGCAACGGGGCGGGAAAGAGTACGCTCCTGGGCGCCGTCGCGGGCGACGTGCCCGTTGACAGCGGCTCGATCTCCATCGCAGGCCAAGCTGTGACCGATGTTCCGGTCCATCAGCGTGCCGCCCTTGTGGCGCGCGTTTTTCAGGATCCGTCGCGCGGCACTGCTCCTGGACTCACGGTCGAGGAGAACCTCGCAATCGCCTACAAGCGGGGCCAAAGCCGCTATCTTGGCAAGGCCGTGACATCGGATCGACGAAAGCTGTTCCGCGACGCTCTCGCGCCTCTGGGTCTCGGTCTTGAAAATCGTCTGGAGACGCGTGTCGATCTGCTATCGGGCGGTCAGAGGCAGGCACTTTCACTAACTATGGCCTGCCTTCTTAAGCCCAGAATTCTGATTCTCGACGAGCATTGCGCGGCACTCGATCCGCGGACCGCCGAGGCGGTGATGACGGCAACGTTCAATGCCGTGCAGAAAAGAGGAATCACTACTTTGATGGTAACGCACAACATGCAGCATGCCATCGATCACGGAAACCGTCTGGTCATGATGCATGATGGTACGGTCGCTTTCGAAGCATCGGGACTCGAGAAAGAGGGGCTTACCGTGAGCGCGCTCGTTCAGCGGTTCCAGACCGCCGACGATAAAGTCCTGCTGGTCCGCTGACATGCTGGACGTCTTCGGCAGCTTTATTAATTTGGTACCTGTTACGCTCGCCCAAAGCCTGCTCTACGGGTTCGTTGCGCTTGGGATCATGATTCCGTTCAGGCTGCTGAGCTTTCCGGACCTGACGTGCGAAGGTTCCTTTCCGCTCGGCGGTTGTCTGTGTGCCGCTCTTCTCGTAGCCGGCATCGCGCCAGTACTATCAATGATCATCGCCATTGCCGCCGGTATACTCGCGGGTTGTGCAACTGCCTTCATTCACTTGAAATTCAAGATCAACACGCTCCTCGCCGGCATCCTCATGATTACGATCCTGTGGAGCGTGAACTTGCGAATTATGGGCAAGTCCAACATTCCGCTTTTCACCGCGCCGTCGTTTTTCGACGGCATCTATGCGGGTTTCACTCTCAATGTTCCCGTTCAGATCGTGTTCTGGCTTCTAGTTGCAAGTGTTCTTGTTGGATTTCTTTACTGGTTCCTGAGCACTGACCTCGGGCTTGCGGTGCGGGCAACAGGCGCAAACGAAGCGATGGCGCGCGCGCAGGGCATCAGCACCTGGGCCATCACTATCGCAGGCGTCGGCGCAGCCAACGGACTGACGGCCTTTGCCGGGGCTTCCGTTGCGCAGGTGCAGGGCTATGCTGACGTGCAGATGGGTTTTGGCATTCTGATCAATGCGCTGGCCGCGTTGATCATTGGGGAGGCCGTGGTCGGTCGCACCAGCATTTTCCGTCAGGTGCTTGCACCATTCGTAGGCTCGGTCGTCTATTATCAAGTAATCTCCGCAGGGCTCGCGCTGGGCTTGCATCCCTCTGACCTGAAGCTGGTGACCGGTGTATTCGTGCTCATCATGCTTGCCCTGCCGAAGCGAAAGGCCGGCGGCATTGCACTGCCTGAGCGCCCCGTGAACGCCGCATAGGCGTGGTGCGGGATGGTCGATAGCCTTGTCGACTGCGACACTGCGGCAGGCTGTAGGTTTTCGGAGGCTAGTTGGCCAATAACTTGGGCGCCGTCATTAGCTGGCGCGTAAGGTTCCCCGGCCCACTCGCATTCGATGTATTGGGAATGATCCCGCGCCTGATGTAAGGTCTCACTCCGCAGCAGGACGTGAATATTCCGATAGGCATAGCTATGCCCTTTGGAAAATTCCTCCTAAGGTTGCCGATCCAAACTGTGCCGACCTTCGGGCGTCGTCAGGCCCTATGACTGACGCAACACGTCCTGCCATTCCGGATGTCGGTCGATCTGCGCTTTTGCAAACGGGCAGAGCGGCATGATGGCGACGCCATCGCGTCTTGCATCCTCGATCGCCTGTCGCACCAGCCGCTCTCCGACCTTGCGGCCACGTAACGCCGCCGGGACTTCCGTATGGTCGATGATGATCAGTTTATCGCCGGCGCGGCTGTAGGTCATCTCGGCCTCGACGCCGTCGACGACCAGCCGGTAACGTCCCTTCGACGCGCCATCTTCCCGCTCGACGGTGCCATCGACGGCATCGGGTAATTCCTTCGGCCGTTCGGCATCCGGCGAGCGCACCTTGCGCGGCTGTCCCGGCGAACATTCGAGTAGATCGCGGTCCCATGCTCCGAGGTCCGCAGCGGCTTCGTAGGTCGACACGAGAAACGCCATCAACGCTGCATCGGCGTCGGCGTCGGACTGCACGGCATCGTAGGGCAGCATGAATTCCGAAAGGCTGTCGCTCCAGAACGCCGCATCGGGCCGGACCGGCGCGCTTCGATAGCCGTTCGGTGCCGGGTAGGCGTAGGCGTAGAAGGCGGGATAGTCGATGCCATTGCCGCCTGGCCAGAAGCCCGCCGACGAGACTTCGCGATCGTAGGCTTCCTGCGCCACATCGTCCGGCAAAGCCGGGATCCCGGCCGGGTGGAGCGGCGCGCGCCGACCCGAGAAGCGGGTGACCGCAAGATCCAGCGCCCCCCAGAACAGGTGTACGGGGCTGGACTTGCCGAGAAAGGAGGTCCTGAATCTGTTAAAGACGCGGTCGATTGCCACCAGGGCCTGGTGGTAGCGCTGCACGGCATCCCCGTCGTAGGGCCGGTCGCGATAGTCCTCGCTGAACGGAACGGGATTGGGCACCTCGTTCGGATTGTCGCTGAAGGTCGGCGTACCGCCGAGGTCGGAGATCAGTTGCACGAAGTTTTCGCGGAACGCGGCGACGGTGGTCGGCCCAAGCGCGAACGACGCCTTGCGACCGTTGCCGCAGGTGCCGACGACCATATGGTCGTGAAGATCGAACATAATCTCGATGCCCGGACCGTCTGGAATCGGCGAGGAGGTCAGGCCGCGCGGTGTGACGTAAAATGTCGCGTTCCAGGAATGGTTGAGCCAGGGCGAATGCGCGAGCCGGTACTTGCCGGCGATCTGCAAGTAAAGATGTAGCGCCGAGCAGGTCTCACGCCAGCTGAGATAATCGAGGCGGGGCCACGTGTTGCTCATTGTGCTTTTCTCCATCCAGCATCTGCCTCGCGCGAGAGCCGTCATCCAGTATTGGGTCGCCCGCGTTGCGTCCTAGCAATCGTCGCGCCAGCGCTGGTCAATCCGGCAAGGGAATGTGTTCGTCGCGATCATCAGCAGGGAGGTCGAAGCGGCCTTTGCCCCAGTTCGCAGCACGCCATTCGGCCTTGGCGGCTTCGATGCGCTCCTCCGACGAGGCGACAAAGTTCCACCAGAGGTAACGCGGTCCGTTGAACGTCGCTCCGCCGAGGATCATCAGCCGCGCGCCCTGGCTGCCCGCCGCAACCGTGATTCTGTCGCCGGGACGGAAGACCATCATCCGGCCGGCCCCGAAGTCCTGGCCGGCGACGGAGATCGAACCCTCGACGATGTAGATGCCACGGTCCTCGTGATCATCCGGCATCGGCAGCCGGCTTCCCGGTTCAAGATTCACATCGGCGTAGAAGGTCTCGGATGGCATCGCCGCGGGCGCGACTTTGCCGTAGGCGTTTCCGAGGATAAGCCGCACCGATACGCCATGATCCTCGATCATCGGCAACGAATTCTTGCCATGATGCTCGAAGGTGGGCGCCACGTCCTCATGGCTGTCGGGCAGAGCCAGCCATGTCTGAATCCCGAACAGACTGTTCGGCCCGCTGCGGGCAGCGGCGGAGGTGCGCTCCGAATGGGTCACGCCACGGCCGGCAACCATCCAGTTCAGCGCGCCGGGGCTGATGATCTGATCGGCGCCGGTGCTGTCACGGTGATGGAAGTCGCCGCGATAAAGATACGTGACGGTGCCGAGACCGATATGCGGGTGCGGACGCACGTCGATACCCTGGCCGGTCAGCAATTCGGCCGGCCCGGCCTGGTCGAAGAAGATAAACGGCCCGACCATCTGCCGCTTCGGCGCCGGCGAGGCGCGCCGGACCTCGAAGCCACCGAGGTCGCGGGCACGCGGGATTATCAGGGTCTCGATCGCGTCTGGGCCGACCTCGTCGGGACAACCCGGTTCCATTGCTGGGTTCCAACTCACGTGCGTCATCCTCTCACTTCGGACCACCGATGGCGATCGTCACTTGCTGCGCTCGCCCGACAGGTGGACAGCCACACATTTCCGGCGGCGCATCGCCGAGTTCAGTGGCACCCTCTCCAAGAACCCGAACGAACTCAAGTCTACGCGCAGCAACGAGCCTCAAAGGGAGCAAGAACGGCACCGGCACGGCAGGTTCTGCACCGCAGCGATCGGGAGCGTTCGCTAGCTTCCATGGACCCGACGAATATTGCCGTCAAGATTAGGAGATCCAGATGACATTTCGTAACGGCTTGGGTTCTCTTCTTCGCCCCGAAGATTCGGTCGTCGTTCTGATAGACCACCAGCCCTATCAGCTGGCGAACCTGAACAGCCACGATCCGCATACCGTGGTCAACAATTCGGCGGCGCTGGCAAAGGTTGCGAAGGTCTTCGGCGTGCCCACCATCCTGACCAGCGTGGTCGCTGATCGTGGCGGTCACATCTTTCCCCAGATTACCGACGTGTTTCCCGGCCAGGAGATCATCGACCGGACGCTGATCAACACCTGGGAGGATCCGAAGGTGGTCGACGTGGTCAAGGCGACCGGCCGCACGCAACTGGTCCTGGCCGGCCTCTGGACAGAGGTATGCGTCGCGATGCCGGCGATCCAGGCGGCAGGCGAAGGCTGGGACGTGACCGTCGTCACCGATGCGTCCGGGGCCGTTTCGGCGGAGGCGCATGAAGTCGCCATCCAGCGTATGATCGCGGCGGGCGTGAACATGATCACATGGATGGCGCTGGCGGCGGAATGGCAGCGCGACTGGGCGCGGGCCAAGACCGCCGGGCCGCTGAACGAGGTGGTCATCCAGCATGCCGCCGGCAGTGGCATTGCCTTCCTCTGGGAGCAGCAGCTGCTCAACACGCCAGTGCCGAGCGCGGCGGGCTGAACACAGCCGGCTTGCAGGCGGCCAGCATGGTGAACAATCAGGAGCCGAACTGCTTGCTGGGGATGCCATTGTCACCCATTCGCTCGGGATTTGCCCAAAACTTCGGTCGACTAGACCCCGCCCGAAGCGCGAAGAAATAAAAAGGAGGGGCATTGGTTCATCAACCAGTGTCCCGGTGAGACCGAAGAGACCGCCGGGCGTGATGGCCCGGCGCGCGCGCGTTCAAAATTGCGGATCCATCACGTCCAGCGCCGCGCAGACGCCATCTCCGAATTCCGGATGAACCTGCGTGAAGAGCTTCATCTGTCGTTCGGTGATGTGCGCAGGACGCCGCGCATCGCGGCCGCGATATTGGCGAACAGCCGACCCCTCTGCCCGTCGTCGAAGAGGAGGAACAATGCACGTGGCTGGCCGAAATCGTCATTTCCATCCCGGTGATCGAAGCGGGCAGCGAGACCGTGCAGATCGAGCGGAGGTTCGATGAACGTTCCATCCTGCTGCGCGCCTCCGAAACTGTTCGGCTCGTAATAGGCGTCCGGAGGGCATGTTGTCGAAGAAACGCATGGCCCCGTCCTTATGATAGTGATGCACCGGGCATCGTGGCCTGTGGGCTGGCAGCGCTTCGTAGTGAGTACCCAGCCGGTAGCGATGGGCGTCCGCATAGGAGAATATCCTGCCCTGTAACATGCTGTCCTGGCGGCGCGTGCCGGAAATCGGTCCGACCGCGGGGGGG